>JBKBTH010000187.1:0-4487 GCA_046290915.1 Sphingorhabdus sp. | reverse complement strand
GTTATCACTTCGAACGCCTATGGCGCGGTGTAACCGATCATCATATCATCGATGCTGCATTCCTGATGTCGGCGGAAGCGCGCAAGCTTCATAAGCTCGCCAGCGAAGAAACCGCCAGTTACGAGACCCCTGCCCGATTGGTGAAGGTCACTGCAGCAGCCGCTGCGGATGCAGCAGAAGAAATCGAAGCAGACAGCGATGTTGAAGCTGGTGATGCGGTTGGCGATCAAGCCAAGCGTGCCACGACCGCCGTCAGCGTTGGTAACAAGGGCGCAATCACGCGGCCATCGGAACTGCTTGAGGCTATTCTCGCCACCGGACGCAAGGGTCTATCGATTTCGCGCTACAAGGGTCTTGGCGAGATGAACGCCGAGCAATTGTGGGAAACCACGCTTGACCCGGATCACCGTTCGCTCTTGCGCGTCGAAATCGATCAAGCCGACCTTGCTGACGACATTTTCACCAAGCTGATGGGTGAGGTCGTGGAACCACGGCGTGACTTCATTGTCGAAAACGCGCTCAACGTCGCCAATCTGGACGTTTGAACGCAAAGTTTGCGCAATATATCGCTTCGTCAATTGGAAGACTGCGAAGCATAATGTAGCCGATTTGCCTCTGGGGGAATCGTATGCACAAACGTAACTATCTGGCGCTTGCGTTCATAGCTGTGCCGGTCTTGGCACAGGCTGGCGACAGCCGCGTGGAAATCGGCACGGGATTGGCCAGCTATTACGGCGCCGAGCTAAGCGGCAATCGCACCGCCAGCGGGGAGCGTTTTGACCCAAGCGCGATGACTGCGGCCCACCGGACGTTATCCTTTGGCACGCGAGTGGCTGTCACCAATTTGGCCAATGGTCAGGAAGTTGTAGTGCGCATCAACGACCGCGGACCATGGGGTAAGGCACGCATCATGGACCTATCTTATGCTGCAGCCAAGCAGATCGGGATGCACCGCAGCGGGACCGCTAGGGTCAAGCTGGAGTTGCTCGATTAAACGAGCGCGGCGCGCTGCCAGTCTGGCAGGTTAATTGCCGCCAAATCTTCTACGCGGCGTAACTCCACCGATTTACCAAGTTCTGGATAGACGCACCGTTGCCGGCCTTCGTCAGCTTGCTCCAATGGGACCACTACCAGCCGTCTATTGACCTTCTGCCGCCAGTTCATACGCGCGGTGTTTTCCTGTCCGACATAACATCCCTTTGTGAATGATACCCCGTGCAGTTCCGCGGCATTCGCTTCAAGCCACAATGTCTGTTCGCTGCCCAGTTCATTTACGCCCTCGGTGATGCCCAAACCAAGGCGCTGTGCACGGAAGTCTGCGCTCACATCAACATCATCGGCAGCGGTAATCCCTAGCCAGCGTATCCCGAGTTCCGGATGGCGTGGGTCGGAACTGCCTTCGCCTTTCCAGAACACGCCACATGTCGGATCGACGGCAATGCTGATTTTCCGGCGTAACCGATACATGGACAGTCTGCGGACCAATGCTTCTGCTTGCACGCCTTCGCAGTCGATAAGGACATCATCGCCATCTGCCCACAGGATGAAATCGAACAGCGCTTTTCCCTGCGGACTAAGCAAGCCCGCCCATAAGGGCATCTCCGCCGCGGTGTCCTGAGTCACCAGCCCCTGCAAAAACTGGCGTGCATCCTCGCCTGCCTCGGTGGGTGAGAGGCGGATAACGCAACGGTCGAACAGACGGGTGTTTGGCATAGGTGACAGATAGGGGGACAGGCGCTTAAAGGGAAGCCATGACCGACCAGACGATTCTTACGATCCGCCGCCCTGATGATTGGCATCTGCATTTTCGCGACGGCGCAGCCATGCGCAGCGTGGTCCCGTTTACCGCAAAGCAATTTGCCCGCGCGATTGTCATGCCCAATTTGTCGCCGCCTGTAACGACGGTTGAAGCTGGCGCGGCCTATCGCGACCGGATTTTGGCAGCAGTGCCCGAAGGCATCGCTTTCACGCCGCTGATGACGGCCTATCTTACTGACGCCACCGACGGCAACGAACTGGCGCGCGGTCACGCCGAGGGCGTGTTTACGGCGGCAAAGCTTTACCCCGCGCATGCCACCACCGGCAGCGCGCACGGCGTGACGAGCGTGGCCAACATCATGCCTGCGCTTGAGCATATGGCAAAGATCGGAATGCCACTGCTGATCCACGGTGAAGTCACAGACTCCCATGTCGATATCTTTGACCGCGAAGCTGTGTTCATCGAACAGACGCTGTCGAAACTCGTGCGCGACCTGCCCGAGCTCAAGATCGTGTTTGAACATATCACCACCGCAGACGCCGTTGCTTTTGTGGATGCCAGCGGCCCCAACGTCGCGGCAACGATTACCCCGCAACATTTGCACATCAACCGCAACGCCATGTTCACTGGCGGCATCCGTCCGCATGCTTATTGTCTGCCTGTGGCCAAACGTGAAGTGCACCGGCTTGCGCTCCGCAAGGCAGCAACATCGGGTCATGCCAAATATTTCCTCGGCACCGACAGCGCGCCACATGACAAAACCGCCAAAGAAAGCGCCTGCGGTTGCGCGGGCATCTTTAACGCGCCTTACGCCTTGGAAAGCTACGCCGCCGTCTTTGAAGAAGAGGGCGCGCTCGAAAAGTTTGAAGCATTTGCATCGGAAAACGGCCCGCGTTTTTATGGCCTACCGCTGAATGAAGAAAGCGTAATGCTAGAACGCGCCGATACGGTCGTACCCGAGCTGCTTGCGCTTGAGGGACTTAATGTCGTGCCATTCCACGCAGGGGAAACATTGCGCTGGCGTCTAAAAGCTTAAGCTTTGGAAGCCCTGTAGGTTTTGATCGCGTCCGCGCAGAAAATCGCAATGCTGACCCAAATCAGGATGAAGCACGCAATCTTAGTTGTGCTGAGCGGTTCGCCATAAGCGAATACGCCCAGCAAGAAAGCAATGGACGGCGCGATATATTGCACAAAGCCCAGACTGGCATAGCTCATCCGGCGTGCGGCAGTCGCGAACATGAGCAACGGGATTGCGGTGACTGCACCTGCCAATATCAAAAGTCCCGACGTCGTCACATCATCGCCGAAGCCGCCGCCGCCAACCTGCGCAAAATAGAGTACCGCACCCAGTGCCAGTGGCGCCAACAACGTCGTTTCAATCGCGAGGCCCGGAACAGAACCAACGGGGGTAATCTTGCGGATAAGGCCATAAAGGCCAAAGCTGAAGGCCAGCGATATCGATACCCATAACGTATCGAGGGCATCACCAATGAGGATAGCGACGCCAATCGCAGCGACTGCAACCGCGGCCATTTGAAGCGGCCGCAATCGTTCACCCAAAAACAGGCGCCCGAGCAGGACGTTGACCAATGGGTTGAGATAATAACCAAGGCTGGCCGCCAATATATGATCGGTGGATACGGCCCAAATGTAGATCAGCCAGTTAATGGCGATTAGTGTGGCGGAGGCGAGCAAATTGCGAAGATGCGCCTTATGCCGGAAAATAGCGGCATATTCGCCCAACTGCTTGCGAAAGGCCATAATGAGCAACAGCAGCGGGATCGACCATAATATCCGCTGGGCGACGACAGCTATTGGCGAGACATGGCTCAACAGCTTAAAATAGACGGGTACGAAGCCCCAGATTAGGTAAGCCGAAATGGCATATGGCAAGCCGCTGGGCTGGGCGGTTTCGGGTTTGTCAGTCATGTACTTTGGCTAATTGGTTGCGTGGGGATCAAATGATCCCGCCACCGATCCACAGGCGCAGAGCACAAATGACCACGACCACGAGGCAGAAGTTGCGGCCACTGTTCTTTTCCGAGGCGAATCCAAAGGCGGCGCCGACCCCAGCGATCAGGATGATGATCCAGTTCAGCCACCCAAGCAACGGGATGAAGCCAATAATGGCCAGCAGAAGTGCAACGAGACCAAACAGAAAAGCGAGGATATTTGCCATGGTTTGACTGTGGCGGGTTTTTGGGGATGTGGCAAGCAAAGCCGATTAGCAGCCAGAATCGCGATACGAAAATGACAAGAGGCTCAGCCTGCTACCAGACCGAGCCTCATTGCCCCCACGAGCTTTTAAAAACTTAGCGCCACTGGTCCAGTCCGCGATAATCAATGTCGACAACACGGCCACGCTCTACATAGCAGGTGAACCGGCCCTTATCGTAGCCGCGCTGATATGCATTACGGTCATAGCGATCGCCCTGGTTATAACGATCGGCGCCATAGCCGTCATTGTACGCGCGTCCCCGACCGCCATCCTGCACAACGACGTTACCCTTTACGCGATAGCCCGAACCGGTCCGTTCAATGCTGCGCACTTGCGTGACGTCGGAACGGCTGTAGCCGTTTGCCCACCGCTCAACGCTGGTAACGCACTGGTTTACCGCGGCACGGCTGTTACCGCCGCGATTGTCGTAACTGTAGCCAGCACGGTTATAATCATAACGGTCGTCATAACCATAGCGGTCGTTGCGGCCATTGTTGCCGCTAGAAAGGA
>JBKBTH010000186.1:0-4489 GCA_046290915.1 Sphingorhabdus sp. | reverse complement strand
CGGCCTTGTCCAGTGCCTCGAGGTTTTCGGCGGTGATTTCATCACCGGCTTCTACATAAATGCGGCCTGTCTTTTCGTCGATCAGGTCGAATGCCGAATAACGGCCAAAGATTTCTTCGGTCGGGATCAGCAGATGCGTCAGGCCATCCTTGACCGCCTTGTTCGCGGCGCGTGGAGTAACCTTGGTGCCCGCAGGGAACACGACTTCGCCGGTCTTCGCATCCACGATGTCGAACATCGGTTTCGACGCACGCCATTGTTCAGCGTTGAACGGAATTTTCCAGCCACCGGTGCCACGTTCAAATGTCACGCGGTCGTAGAAGTGGCTCAGGATTTCTTCGTCGTTCAGACCAAGCGAGTAGAGCAAGGTCGTGACCGGCAACTTGCGCTTACGGTCGATACGGACGTTGACGATATCCTTGGCATCAAATTCGAAGTCGAGCCACGAACCACGGTAAGGAATAACGCGTGCGGCGAACAGATATTTGCCCGACGAGTGCGTTTTACCGCGGTCATGGTCAAAAAGAACGCCCGGCGAACGGTGCATCTGCGAAACGATAACGCGCTCTGTACCGTTGACGAAGAAGGTGCCGTTATGCGTCATGAGCGGCATGTCGCCCATGTACACGTCCTGCTCCTTGATATCGAGGACCGAACGCGCTTCGGTATCGGGGTCAACCTCAAACACGATGAGGCGCAATGTCACCTTCATCTGTGCGGCATAGGTAATTCCGCGCTGGCGGCATTCTTCTACGTCATATTTGGGATCTTCGAGTTCGTAATGGACGAAGTCCAGTTCCGACGTTCCGGCAAAATCCTTGATCGGGAAAACGCTGCGCAGCGTCTTTTCGAGGCCGGATACATAACCGATCGATGGGTCAGAGCGCAGGAACTGCTCATAGCTTTCGCGCTGGACCTCGATCAGGTTGGGCATTTCGATAACTTCGTGGATGTTACCGAAGATTTTGCGGATACGCTTTTGACGCGAAAGACCGCTATTTTTCGTTTTTGCGATGGGGGCGGGACGAGATGCCATAAGGTGCTTTGCCTTCGTTAGGATTACGATCGGTGCGCAAAACAGTTAGTCCCCGTTCGTGTCGAGCAAAGTCGAAACACCGTGATGGCGTACCAAACTCGCTTGTCTCTCGACTGGGCTCGAGACGAACGGATATTCACTGCATCACAGACAAGAAAAGGCCGCATGGCAAAGGTCCGAAGATTCGGGTCCTGCCGTGCAGCCGTTTCGCGTATGTGAAAATCCAGACCCTTCAATGCTTTAGCCAAGTTGCGCGACGACAAGGCTGTTCCCGATGGGGCAGATGTTGGATGTCGTATAGGGCCGCAGCGGGTGAGGGTCAACCCTGACCTGCGGCCATCAAGGGCAATTTCGCGGCGGCGAAGCACCCGTGCGGGGCCGGATTTTGCCCTTAAGGATACAAAAGACACCTGCGACGACGAAATGGCTGTCGCCTTTGTCGCTTTAAATATGGAAGGCGGCTGTTGTGGAACCCCGATCAGCCAGAGGGGCGGTTGCCGATGACACCGCCGATGATCGCAAAGCAAATCCTACATTTCAAGCTGTTCGGCAGCGATCCCGAAATGACCCCCACGCGTCATTCCAATGCTCCCCAATGCGTCGTCCTGCGGCCGTTCGCCTCCTCCCGTCATCCTCCATTCGTCACCCTGAACTTGATTGCGCCCGCGTCCGTCATCCTGGAGCCGAAGGCGTGCAGAGCACAACTGTTTCAGGATCTTACTTTTATAGAACATCAAAATTGACACTTTAGACGAATAAGCCGCTAGACATTGCGCCACTTCGTATGGTCCGCGCAAGCTGTGCAGCCAGCATTTGCACTCGAACTTTCAGGCGATGATAAGTCATTTGATCGTAAACCGCACATTATGTTGCAGAGCCCAGTCTGGCCACGCTCAGTTTGATGTGCTCGATTTCACCTTCGATACCGCAAAACCTTCTAGCGTTCTTAAGTGCAACCACGCCGGTAGTTGAACTGCCTGAAAATGGGTCCAAAATAAAATCGCCTGGTTGCGTCGACGAGCGGACTATTCTGTCGAGTAGCTTCACGGGTTTCTGGGTTGGATGCTTTCCGAATGTTTTTTCATCCTTGCTCGGAGGTAGAAATTGCCAAACAGACTTCATCTGTTTGCCGCCATTGTCGGCGCGCATTGCACCATAATTGAACGCATGTTTGCTCGCTTTGTTCTTAGCCGCCCACAATATTGTTTCCGTAGAATGGGTGAAGTACCGACAAGACAGATTTGGCGGTGGGTTGGGTTTTTCCCAAGATATTTCATTCAATATTTTATAGCCGAGCAACTGCATCGCATAGCCAACAATATGAATGATATGATGCGTGCCAGAAACCCAAATCGTTCCATCAGGCTTTAATAACCGCTGACATAGAGTGAGCCATCGTTTGGTATACTCGAAATCCAATTCGGGACCTTCGGATTTATCCCATGCACCTTTGTTGACCGACACAGATTTTCCAGCACGACAGGTCATTCCGTTATTGGATAGCTTGTAAGGCGGGTCGGCGAAAATCATGTCGAAGCAACCCTCAGGATGTTTTTCAGCTATCGCTGCCATGACGTCAAAGGCATCGCTGTGGTACAAGAACACGTCGCGCTTGGGGTCGTGGTAAGCCAGTCGGTACGGCTGATTGTGCATGAAATTGTCACGATAACGGCCCGCTTCGTAGCTAGACCGTTCTTCCTCAAAAAAGGAGGGTATAGTGACTTTAAACATGCGCGCTCGACCCCCTCATGAACGAGTTTTTAGGGCTTTGGTCGTGCGGTCTGTACGGCGTTGCGGGTATTTTCTTCGTCATCCGCAAATATTGATCATATTAGCATTGCGATCAATAAAAATGATCTAAAACAATTATTTAAGTCGATATATCCCCTGATTGTCGACAAACTCGATGACTTCTGCTTGGCGTAATTCCTGCAGCACCCTGCTTAAAGTCTGTTCAGGTGTCTGGCCCCTGCTATCGACTTGTTGAGTGATAGCTGTAAGTTCGTGTTCAATGATATCCTGCCTTGTAAACTCAGAGCTTTGGCGAGTTTCGACAAGCCGTTTTATTGCTGCCTGAACCGCATCACTCCAAGTAATTCGTGACTTACGCACTTCTTCCAAAGCGCCAGTGAAACTGCCAGGCTCTGCAAGAATGGTGGCCAATTGTTCAACGGACATCGGGTAGTTTTTGTGGAGGATGCGATGGCAATTTGCGCATAAGGCTGCCAAATCATCCAGTGTTGTAGATTCACCATCGGCCATTAAACTAACAGGCAACTTGTGATGAGCTTCGATGTAATTGGTGCCTAACTCGCCATAAACTTCTGTGAAGCTCATACTGCACGTTTCGCAGCGCGGGTCGGTTAATCTCGATTTGAAAATTGCGATAAGTTTTGGGTCGCGTTCTCTTACGAGATGCGACTTCGGGACAAGATTACCTTCAAAGGCAGTGTAATTTTCCCGCTCTTCGTCCAGTTTAGATGATGGTGGACTTGTATTTTGCCATTTACGAAACCGCCAAATCCCAGTGCCTTGCTCGCTCTCGAAAAGATCGACATGTCCTAAATAGGCTTTGTAATCTGAACATCGCTCTTGAAGTCGAGCCCGAACGCTGGCCTGCGGTTCGGCAGGAAAGGGTCCTTGCGCTACCTTGAGAATATGGTCGGTGATTGCAGCGTAATGCGCCTCGCCGCCGAGTGCCTCAAGCGCATTGACAATATCACCAACTGTAATCGGCATCCTAAACAGCTTCCTTGGTTCGGGAAACAATGGTTAGCGGATTTTGCCACGCAGTCGACTAAAACTAGCGAGACCTTACTTCTTGTCCTTCTTCTTCAACGCCTCCGCCTCATGCGCCGCGCGTTTGCCTTCGTCGGTCTTAACAATAAACTGAGGCTCGTCCTTCGACGCGGCAACCTTGTGGCCTTTGATTTGGGTGGGGCTGGTCTGTTTCTTCACGACTCTGCCATGCGCGGTGCCGCTATGGCTTTTCCAGCTGACTTTATCGCCTGCGTTCAATGGCTTTTTGGCCATGTTGCCTCTCCTCTTTCCAAGGGAGGGATAACACGCGCGGTGTATTGGCGTTCCGCGCATTTGGGGGACAGCCGGCTAACGGGCGCGGGATTCGTAACATTCCGTGTTTTTGGCTCCTTTGTGGCGAAAATGCTTTCCTACAGACGGCCCAGTTCAATATCCCATTCACATAGCGTGATACAGGCGTTCCGCCATGCTTGAAGGGGCAGGGCAGCCCTGCTAGGGGCGGCTGCATGACCGAACTCTCGCTTATTCGCAACTTCAGTATCATCGCGCACATTGACCACGGAAAGTCGACCCTTGCGGATCGGTTGATCCAACAGACGGGCGGCCTGACGGCGCGGGAGATGACGAGCCAAGTCCTTGATAATATGGACATTGAAAAAGAACGCGGCATCACGATCAAGGCGCAGACGGTGC
>JBKBTH010000185.1:0-4508 GCA_046290915.1 Sphingorhabdus sp. | reverse complement strand
TTGCGATCCGAATAAACGCTGATGCCCTCAACAATGGAATCGGGCCGCGAGAAATAGACATGCTCGAAAATGCAGGGGCGCTGCGAGACGGGAATGAACGGCTTGTGCGAGTGAATCTCGCTGCCACGCACCACGACCAGTTCGCCCGGCTCAACGGATCGGATGAACTCCGCACCAACGATATCAAGCGCAACGGTTTCAGATGCGAAGATTATTGTATCGCCAAGCTTGCCCATAACCAAAGGACGAATGCCCAACGGGTCGCGGCAGGCAATCATGCCTTCAGTCGTCAGGCAGATAAGCGAGTAAGCGCCTTCAACACGCTTCAGCGCGTCAATCAGGCGATCGAGCAACGTCCGGTAACCTGACGTGGCCACCAAGTGAATGATGACTTCAGTGTCAGATGACGACTGGAAAATGGAACCACGGCGGACAAGGTCACGGCGCAGCGTAACGGCGTTTGAAATATTGCCGTTGTGCGCGACGGCAAATCCACCTGTGGCAAGGTCAGCATATAACGGCTGCACATTGCGCAGCGATGTTTCGCCTGTCGTGGAATAACGGACGTGGCCAATGGCGCAGCGTCCAACCAGACCGCCGATGATTTCATCGCGGTCAAAATTGCCCGCAACATGGCCCATGGCACGGTGCGTGTGAAATTCATGGTCGTCGAAACTGGTGATGCCAGCGGCTTCTTGACCCCGATGCTGAAGTGCATGCAAACCAAGCGCAACCATGGCCGAGGCGCCCTCGGTGTCATAGACGCCAAAAATACCGCACTCCTCGCGAAGTTTATCATCATCAAATGGGTCGGTGGTCAGCATATTTCGAATCCCGCTGCGCTTCGCTCGGCCGGCGTATAGGCATCGCGTCACCAATTGTCTCCCCCATTGTCGTGGTAATGTAACAAAGAAAATGTTGGCGGGCCACATGCCCTTGCGTTAGGCCTTGTAAATGACTGACGACATTGAGACAGGGCTTGCGCTCATCCCCAAATTCGACGCCAATGGATTGCTGACCGCCGTGGTCACAGATGAAGCCGATGGCGCGGTGTTAATGGTGGGACATATGAACGCTGAGGCTCTCGCGAAAAGCATCGAAAGCCAAACTGCCGTGTTTTATTCGCGCAGCCGGCAGCGCCTTTGGCAAAAGGGTGAAAGCAGCGGGCATTTTCTGCATATTGTTGATATGCGCATTGACTGTGACCAGGATGCGATCTGGATTATCGCGCGGCCGCAGGGACCAACTTGTCATACCGGCGCGCGCAGCTGTTTTTACCGCAGGATAACCAAGGACGGGTTGGAGCCAGCTTGATGCACGTGGCATCTCGAATTCTTGCAATATGCCTGCTTTTGGCGGGGTGTAGCGAAAGCACGTCTCTGCCAATCAGTGGGTCTGAAGCAGGCGCAGCGCTTGATGCGCGCGCTGTGCAAACAGGTGTGCTTCCGAACCCTGATAGAATCGAATTTGCGGGGCGTTTCGAAACCCGCAGCGATCTCGGTATCGACAAATTTTGTGCGGTAAAAACGGATGAAAACCGCTTCGATGTCGGTTTCCTTGCCGTCTTTGGGCCTGAAAGCAAATGTGAAGGGACCGGAACGGCAGCAGTGGAAGGCGATAAGGTCGAAATCACATTGCAGGGGAAGGGCGCTTGCACTTTTGCTGCCCGCTATGATGGAATAGAATTGCGCTTTGCGGGTGCCGTTGAAAGCGGTTGCGCACGCTATTGCTCCGAAAGGGCAAGTCTTTCGGGAACGCATTATTTCATGATTGAGCCAGGCGATATCGCGGCCCGCAATACACTAGGCCGCGATATTGATCGCCTTTGCGATTAAGATCGCGGTATCGCGAGGCAAGCTTGTGCCGATGCCTTAACCTTCACGCACATCGCTTCAGCAGCAGCTTTGCTCGCAAACGGGCCAGCCTGTAAACGCGTGATGGCACCGCTGGCCTTCAGATATGGCTGAAGTGGCGCGAGGGCAGGGATTTTGCTCTCTAAGCTCGTCCAAAGCTTTTTCGCATTTGCTTCCGAACCGAACGCACCCAACTGGATGCGCCACGGGCCATCATTTGAAGCTGCTTTTGCAGGCAGCATGGCCGCTGCTGCAGGCTTCATTGGTGCTTGCATTACAGGTGCTGGATTGATCGTAACAGGCGGCTTTGCAGGAGCATCGGCAACCGGAATGTTGGACGGAAAGCCAGGCGCTGTTGAGCGCGATGCAGGGACTGTAATCGGCGATGCCACTTTCGGCGGCGGCGTTGTGTTGATGGCAAAGCCACCCACTTGAGCAGCTTGGTTACGGGTGGCGCGCTGTTCCAATTCGCCAGCCAAAACTGAGGCAGCTTGCCGTTGTTCCAGCGGGATGAACTGATCCATCTGCGCGAGGCTGCGCGAAGCTGGCGCCATGCCGGCCGAAGATGCTCTTGTCATTAAGGCATATGCGCGGACCCAATCTTTCTCAATGTGAACGCCATTAAACAGTTCAGTCGCCAGCAAATATTGCGCGCGCGGGTCGCCGCGATCTGATGATGCCTGAAGATAGGGCAATGCTTCGGCTATTTTCTGTTGGTAATGCAGCAGATGACCGCAACTGTCTGCAGCTTGCAGATGGCCCTGTGCCGCTGCTTTTTTGTACCAATCTAAAGCAACGTTAAGATCGGTCTTTACACCGCGGCCCAATTTATATGCTTGGCCCATGTTAAATTGTGCATCGGGATCACCCTTAAGTGCGGGACCGCGCCATTGCTTTACAGCAGCATCATACTCACCGCGTGACCACGCATCAACGCCCGCCTTTGTATCGGCTTGCGCAGGAACTGTTCCAGCTGCGAGGACAAGGCTCCCAAGGGCCATAGATAATAATTGAGACCGCAACGCCATTTTCCGCACTCCATCTTTTCGAGACATTTCCCGTGAATGTTCCGTTAATTCAAACAAGCTGACATTTGGTAAAGATTTTGGCTTAATAACTTAACCAATGCATTCGGGCAAACGCCGCGCTTTTCCGCGGGGTACGTTTTAAGGAATACCGCCAATGTATCCGAATGGCGAAGACGGATATCCTGACGACCGTTAACGTATTTTTAGCCCTGTTCTGTCACATCCGCCGTTGGAACATTTACAAAGGGGAATGATGTGAGGGTACTCGCATTGGCATCACAGAAGGGCGGATCGGGTAAAACGACCCTGTCTGGCCATTTGGCGGTTCAGGCGCAGCTCGCAGGCGCAGGTCCAGTCGTGCTTATCGATATCGATCCCCAGGGGTCCTTGGCCGATTGGTGGAATGAACGTGAAGCTGACCTTCCTGCATTTGCGCAGACAACGGTGGCCCGTCTCGCAGCTGACCTTGCGATATTAAGGCAGCAAGGCTTTAAACTTGCGGTGATCGATACACCTCCGGCCATCACCATGGCCATTCAAAGTGTCATTTCGGTCTCGGAACTCATTGTGGTGCCTACCCGGCCAAGCCCGCATGACTTGCGCGCCGTTGGTGCAACGGTCGACCTTTGCGAACGCGCCGGCAAGCCGCTGATCTTTGTCGTGAACGCGGCAACGCCAAAGGCCAAGATTACTTCAGAGGCCGCAGTGGCGTTATCTCAGCATGGCACAGTTGCCCCAATTACGTTGCATCATCGTACAGACTTTGCCGCGTCAATGATTGATGGTCGCACCGTGATGGAAATCGATCCAAACGGCCGGTCCTCGCAGGAGGTTATCCAACTTTGGGCCTATATTTCGGACCGCCTCGAAAAGAATTTCCGCCGCACCGTTTTCAGTGCCCCTGCTGCCGCAAGCCAGCAGATATCCGCCGCGCGTCCCATGGGTGGCTTCGGTCGCCGGGTCGTAGGTTAAGCGAAGGAAGGGCAGGAAAATGGGTGAGCCTAAACCAATAGCTTCGCTTTCGGGCATATTGCTGGCACGCAAAGGACTGGCGCGTCCCGCTATGCGTCGTCCATCGATGCTGACCAGCAATGGCAATGCCGCCATGTCTCAGGACGACCTGGGCTGGAATGACATGGGTTACGATGTCGATCCAGATCCAACGACTCCAATGGATTATGACCATGGCTTTCATGGGTCCAATCCGCTCGCCGCGGCTGTTCCTGAGGTCAAGCATCAGCAAGACCGTCTCGCAGACGCGATTTCCGCGAACGTCGAACCGGAAGTTGGCTTTGACAGCTTTGCTGATGAACCGGAGTCAGTCACCGATGCGCTTACGATTGTGACCATGACGCCGGAGCCCGTAACACGGCCAATCTCGCGTCGGGGAACCACTGATGCGCCACGTTCGCGTGCCCGGTCGAAACCTGGCTTGAAAGAGAAAGCAGCGTTTACGCTGCGTCTCGATGGCGAACGGCATTTGAAATTGCGACTGGCATGTGCAGTGCGTCACCAGTCTGCGCAGCAACTTGTAACTGATGCGCTTGACGCATTTCTCGAATCCATGCCGGAAATTGGCCACCTTGCGGCCCATGTTCCTGCAAAAAAACACTGATGCTTGTATTTA
>JBKBTH010000184.1:0-4517 GCA_046290915.1 Sphingorhabdus sp. | reverse complement strand
TTCTTCAAACGGCAGTGGCTGCTTCGACTTCAGAACTGGCTCAGGTGTCCACTGGTTGCCGCATTCGATGCATTCAACCGGCTCATCCTTGGTCAGGTCGTAAAAACGAACACCACAGTTCGGGCAAGTGCGCTTGGTTCCCCATTCAGCCTTGATCATGGCGGGCTCAAATCCTTTTTAAACTGGCTTGGAAGGGCGATGCACGTCTGTGAATCACCGTCAATTGGCGCGGCCTTTGCCACAGCGACGCGCCGCTGTCAAAAATTACTGTGGTCGTTGACTTGCCCCCGCATCATCCGCAAAGCGCAAAACGTCATGCACAGCGTTCAACCCCGCCCCGCCAGTTTCCGTTCGCAAGGGCCGCTTCGCGGCACAGTGAAGGTACCCGGAGACAAATCCATCTCGCACCGGTCGCTCATGCTAAGCGCGCTTGCTGTTGGCGAAAGCCGGATTTCCGGGTTGCTTGAGGGCGAAGATGTATTGGCAACTGCCGCAGCAATGCGCGCCATGGGCGCGACAATCGATCGCACTGGCGAAGGCAGCTGGACCGTCCACGGCGTTGGCGTGGGCGGCCTGATGCAACCCGCAAGCGCTCTCGATATGGGCAATAGCGGAACATCCACACGTTTACTGATGGGTCTTGTTGCCAGCCACCGGTTGACCGCGACATTCATCGGCGACGCGAGCCTGTCCAAACGCCCGATGGGCCGCGTTATCGATCCGCTCAGCCAAATGGGCGCCGAGTTTACCGCAAGCCCGGGCGGGACCCTGCCTTTAATGGTACGTGGCTTGGTACCTGCTGTGCCGATCAGTTACCGGCTGCCGGTGGCTTCTGCGCAAGTAAAAAGCGCAGTGTTGCTCGCGGGGCTAAATACGCCCGGCATCACTGAGGTGATTGAGCCAGTGCCCACCCGCGACCACAGCGAACGTATGCTGCGCGGGTTCGGCGCGGATTTGACGGTTGAAGTCGATGCCGACGGCGTGCGCTATATCCGGCTGGTCGGGGAGGCCGAACTCAAGCCTCAGACTATCGAAGTCCCCGGTGATCCTTCATCGGCTGCGTTCCCGATAGTCGCGGCGCTCATTACCCCAGGCAGCGAAGTGACCGTCACCCATGTCGGTATGAACCCGACGCGCACGGGCATTTATAAGATGCTACAAGCGATGGGCGCTGATCTGACCTATTCGAACGAACGTGAAGTCGGCGGCGAGCCGGTGGCCGATATCACTGCGCGCCATTCGGTTTTGCACGGTATCGAAGTGCCAGCCGAAGTCGCGCCCAGCATGATTGACGAATTTCCAGTGTTCTTCGTCGCGGCGTGCATGGCGCAAGGGCAGACCGTCACCAGCGGCCTCGACGAACTGCGTGTGAAAGAGTCCGACCGACTGGCATTAATGGCGACCGGCCTGAAAGCTATCGGCGCGCAAGTTGAAGAACGCGAAGATGGCCTTGTTATTCAAGGCACAGGCGGCGAACCGCTTGAGGGCGGCGCCACCATCAACAGCGCGCTCGATCATAGGATCGCGATGAGCTTTGCGGTGGCAGGGCAGCATTGCTATCATCCCGTCACCGTCGATGATGCATCGCCCATCGCCACCAGCTTTCCGACGTTTGAAACCATGATGCACAATCTTCAGGGAATAAATTGACCGAATATATCTCGCCATTCGCCGCCGATCTTATTGGCTTTGCAGGTAGCTTCTTCATCGTCGCCGCCTTTGCCTACAGCAACCTGACGACGCAGATGAATGCATTGTGGTTCAATGTCGCAAACTTTGTCGGCGCGGCGTTGCTGACGGTGTCGTTGACGGTGAATTTCAACCTGCCAACGATGGTGCTTGAGGTTGTGTGGATGGCGATTGCACTGTTTGGCATAGCCAAGGCGCTGATGGCGCGCCGCGCTGACAAAGGCGCAGCTCAATGATTATTGCCGTCGACGGGCCAACTGCTTCAGGCAAGGGAACGTTGGCAAAGGCATTGGCGGCGCATTTTGGCCTGCCGTTTCTGGACACTGGCCTATTGTACCGCGCGGTTGGTCGGCAAGTCCAACTAAACCAAGGCAACCCCGATGTTCCGGTGGACGCATTGGCTGGATGTGATTTTCCCGATCATATTCTCGATGACGCAGGTTTGCGCACCGAAGAGGTTGGCGGTTTGGCCAGCCGGGTTTCACTCCACCCAGCGGTGCGCGCCGCATTGAACAAGCGGCAGGTCGATTTTGCCAACCAGCCCGGCGGTGCCTTGTTGGACGGCCGCGATATCGGAACCGTGATCGCGCCGCATGCCGATGTGAAGCTGTTTGTAACCGCCCCAGCAGAGGTCCGCGCCGAACGGCGTTATGACGAAATGCAGCGGCATGGCATTGAGGTACGCTTTGCCGATATCCTCGCCGATATCCATGCCCGCGATGCACGCGACATGGGGCGCGCCGATGCCCCGTTAAAACCCGCGGAAGACGCGCTATTGCTTGATACGGGCGATTTGACTATAGGCGGCGCCGTTCAAGCTGCGATTGCGCTGGTGGAGGGTAAACTCCGGCAGAGTTGAGTGGCCGGAGTGTTTGGTTTCCATACACGCGTCATGCTGAACTGGTTTCAGCATCTTACTTTGGCACACGCCTGTAAACAGTAAGACCCTGAAACATGTTCGGGGTGCCCGTATTTTGGATTGCAACAATCTGTAATTGAACGCTTTATTGCTATTCGGGCGATAGGGCAACTCTGGTCAAAGACCGTCGGAACCAACCGACTGGCCGGACAAAAAGTACGTAAGGAAACTCTAACCTATGGCAACTTCGCCAAACCCGACCCGCGACGATTTCGCGGCACTTCTCGACGAATCACTTGGTGGCGCAGACGGTGGCTTTGAAGGCCGCGTCGTAAAAGGCACCGTAACCGCGATCGATAATGACCATGCTGTCATCGATGTGGGTCTGAAATCCGAAGGCCGTGTGGCGCTGCGTGAATTCGCTATGCCCGGCCAGAAAGCCGACCTGAAGGTTGGCGACGAAGTAGAAGTCTTCGTTGACCGCGTAGAAAATATGAACGGCGAAGCAATGCTCAGCCGTGACCGTGCCCGCCGCGAAGCTGCGTGGGACGTTCTTGAAGGCGAATTCGACGCTGGCAACCGCGTTGATGGCGTTATCTTTGGCCGCGTTAAGGGTGGTTTCACCGTTGACCTCGGCGGCGCAGTGGCATTCTTGCCCGGCAGCCAAGTCGACGTTCGCCCCGTGCGCGACGTTGGTCCGTTGATGGACATCGCCCAGCCATTCGTCATCCTGAAGATGGACCGCAAGCGTGGCAACATCGTTGTTTCACGTCGCGCCATTTTGGAAGAGACACGCGCAGAACAGCGCACTGGCCTCATCCAGAACCTCGCTGAAGGTCAGATCATCGACGGCGTTGTCAAGAACATCACCGATTACGGTGCGTTCGTTGATCTCGGCGGCATCGATGGCCTGCTGCACGTCACCGACATCAGCTACAAGCGTATCAACCACCCAAGCGAAGTCATCAACATCGGTGACACCGTCAAGGTTCAGATCGTTCGTATCAACAAGGACACACAGCGCATCAGCCTTGGCATGAAGCAGCTTGAAAGCGATCCTTGGGATGCAGCGGTTGCCAAGTACCCAGTTGGTACAAAGCTCAAGGGTTCGGTCACGAACATCACCGAATATGGTGCGTTCATCGAACTCGAAGCCGGTATCGAAGGCTTGGTCCACGTTTCGGAAATGTCATGGACAAAGAAGAACGTTCACCCTGGCAAGATCGTTTCGACAAGCCAAGAAGTCGACGTTGTCGTTCTCGACATCGACATGGAAAAGCGCCGCATTTCGCTTGGTCTCAAGCAAGCGCACGACAATCCATGGGCATCGTTCGCTGAGAAGTTCCCAGTTGGTTCGACCGTTGAAGGCGAAGTCAAGAACGCGACTGAATTCGGTCTGTTCATTGGCCTCGACGGCGACGTTGACGGCATGGTCCACATGTCCGACATCGCATGGGGCATCACCGGCGAAGAAGCATTGCACCTTCACCGCAAGGGCGAAACCGTCAAGGCAATCGTCCTCGACATCGACGCCGAGAAAGAGCGCATTTCGCTTGGCATCAAGCAGCTTGAAAAGGGTGCCCCATCGGCAGCCGGCGCTGCTTCGGCAAGCGGCCTGAAGAAGGGTGCGACCACCACTGTTACTGTTCTTGAAGTACGCGATGGCGGACTTGAAGTGCAGGCAGGTGAAGATGGCGCAACTGGCTTCATCAAGCGCGCTGACCTTGGCCGTGACCGTGACGAGCAACGTCCAGACCGCTTCCAGGTTGGCCAGAAGTTCGACGCAATGATCACTGGCTTCGACCGTTCGAAAAAGCCAAACTTCTCGGTCAAGGCGCTTCAACTCGCTGAAGAGAAGCAAGCTGTTGAGCAATATGGTTCGTCGGACTCCGGCGCATCGCTTGGCGACATCTTGGGTGAAGCACTTAAGGGCGTGAAGAAATAAGCTTCGGCTAATTCACAACTCCGA
>JBKBTH010000183.1:0-4577 GCA_046290915.1 Sphingorhabdus sp. | reverse complement strand
TTTTCGAAAGCCCCGTCGTCCACACGCCGCAAGTCGGTAAGGCAATCACCGCCAAATATCTCGCCGCTGCCGGCCACACTTTGGGCAATGCGGATTTTGCCTATGTGGGCGAATGGCACCGCGAAAATAGCGTAATCCTTGAGTTTGAAACGGTCATCGACGGCATCGCCATCAACGGCATCGACATGATCACCTGCAATGATGACGGCCTCATCACCCATTTCAAGGTCATGGTTCGCCCATTGAAGGGCATGAATATGCTGCACCAAAAAATGGGCGAAATGCTTCAGCAAATGAGTCGCTGAGGTTGTGACGCCCCCTCAAATGCCAAAGCACTGGCGCGTATTTGTGCCGCGGCTTGCCGGCGGCAATCTGAATGACCGACTAATCGCCTGCGTTGGCGCTGGCTTTGGCGTGCTTGCCGCAGCAACGGCAGGACTTGGCGTGCAGAATATCCTTCCAGCCTTGCCGTTCCTGATTGCACCCATTGGTGCGTCCGCCGTCCTTGTCTTTGCCGTTCCTGCAAGCCCGTTGGCGCAGCCATGGCCGGTTTTTGGCGGCAATGTCGTTGCAGCCTGCGTTGGTGTCACGGTGCTGCATCTGGTCCCGGTCACGTTAGCGGCGATTGCCATAGCGGTGGCCAGCGCAATATTGGTCATGTCAATATTGCGATGCTTGCATCCACCCAGCGGCGCAGTGGCCATCACGACCATCCTCGGTGGTCAGGCGATAGTCGACGCGGGCTATCTGTTTCCTATTTCGGTTGTCGCGGCCAATTCCGCTGCATTGCTTGCCGCAGGATGGCTATTCCACCGTTTCACTGGCCACAGCTACCCGCATCGCGTTGCACACTCCCCAACGATGCCCGTTGGTCTGTTGCGCGCAGATATCGACCAAGCTGTCCAAGATGCGCACGAAACCTTTGATATAGATCTGGCCGACTTGGAAGCCATATTGCTCAAGGCCGAACGCATCGCCGAGCAACGCCGCGCCGCGCGGTAAAATAATCCGTAAACCTCAAACAAAAAAGGCCGGAAGGTTTCCCCTCCGGCCCGTTTTTGTTTCAGCGTGCGCCGAGCGTTTGGACTTAGAAGTCCATACCGCCCATGCCGCCCATTCCGCCCATGCCGCCTGGCATGCCGCCAGCGCCACCGGCCTTGTCTTCTGGCGCGTCGGAGATAGCAGCTTCAGTGGTGATCAACAGACCAGCAACCGATGCGGCATCTTGCAACGCTGTACGGACGACCTTGGTTGGGTCGATAACGCCCGAAGCTACGAGGTTTTCGTAAACGTCGGTTGATGCGTTGAAGCCCATGGTTTCGTCGTTTTCACGAAGCAGGTTGCCCGAGACAACTGCACCGTCATATCCAGCGTTGGCTGCGATCTGACGCAATGGAGCAACAATCGCCTTGCGGATGATGTCGATACCACGTGTCTGGTCGTCATTGGCGCCCTTGAGGCCTTCGAGCGACTTCGTTGCATACAGAAGTGCAGTACCGCCGCCTGGGACGATGCCTTCTTCAACGGCTGCGCGGGTTGCGTGCAGCGCGTCATCAACGCGGTCCTTGCGTTCTTTCACTTCAACTTCGGTCGAACCACCGACCTTGATCACGGCAACACCGCCGGCGAGTTTCGCCAAACGCTCTTGCAGCTTTTCCTTGTCGTAATCCGACGTGGTGTTTTCGATTTGCGCACGGATCGCTTCTACGCGGCCCTTGATCGCATCGGTTTCGCCAGCACCGTCGACGATGATGGTGTTGTCCTTGTCGATGGTGACGCGCTTGGCTTGGCCAAGCATGCCCAAGGTGACGGTTTCAAGCTTGATGCCGAGATCTTCGCTGATCATTTCACCCTTGGTGAGGATCGCGATATCTTCCAGCATCGCCTTGCGACGATCGCCAAAGCCAGGCGCCTTAACCGCAGCAATCTTCAGGCCGCCACGCAGCTTGTTGACGACCAGAGTTGCAAGCGCTTCGCCTTCAACGTCTTCAGCGATGATGAGCAATGGACGACCCGACTGCACCACAGCTTCGAGGATTGGCAACATGGCTTGCAAGTTGCCGAGCTTCTTTTCGTGGATGAGGATATATGGGTTGTCCAACTCGACCGACATCTTCTCGGTGTTGGTGATGAAGTAAGGCGACAGGTAACCGCGGTCAAACTGCATACCTTCGACAACTTCGAGCTCGCTTTCACGGCCCTTAGCTTCTTCGACGGTGATAACGCCTTCCTTGCCGACCTTCTCCATGGCGTCTGCAATCATCTTACCGATTTCAGCTTCACCATTTGCAGAGATCGTACCGACCTGTGCGATTTCCGAAGAACCAGCAACTGGCTTCGAACGCTTAACAAGGTCAGCAACAACCGCGTTTACCGCAGTGTCGATGCCGCGCTTCAGGTCCATTGGGTTCATGCCCGCTGCAACCGACTTCATGCCTTCGCGAACGATCGCTTGAGCCAGAACTGTTGCAGTGGTCGTGCCGTCACCGGCAATGTCGTTGGTCTTCGAAGCAACTTCGCGGACCATCTGTGCACCCATATTTTCGAACTTGTCTTTCAGTTCGATTTCCTTGGCGACGGTAACGCCGTCCTTGGTGATGCGTGGTGCGCCGAAGCTTTTGTCGATAACAACGTTACGGCCCTTTGGACCAAGCGTTACTTTTACAGCGTCAGCAAGAATGTCTACGCCGCGCAGGATGCGTTCACGCGCATCGCGGCCGAATTTCACGTCTTTAGCAGCCATGATATTTTTCCTTTAGTTGTGTGCCCCAGCGAAGGCTGGGGTCCAGATTCTTTGTTTGGGCTGGATCCCGGCCTGCGCCGGGAAACATGCACGTTGCTTAGGAAACGATTCCCAAGATGTCCGATTCCTTCATGATCAACAGGTCTTCGCCGTCGATCTTGACTTCGGTGCCCGACCATTTGCCGAACAGGATCTTGTCGCCAGCCTTGACGTCGAGCGGCGTTACAGTGCCGTCTTCAGCGCGTGTGCCGGTGCCAACGGAGACGACTTCGCCTTCCTGTGGCTTTTCCTGAGCTGTATCAGGGATGATGATCCCGCCAGCGGTTTTTGCTTCGGCCTCGACCCGACGGACGAGAACGCGATCATGCAATGGACGAAATGCCATGTTGAACTATCCTTTTTCTGTTTCGCCATCCCGCCACTCCTGCATGAAGCAGTGGACGGCAATGAATACACGTTAGCACTCATTCACGACGAGTGCTAACGAGAGCCCAGATAGGGTGTTTTTGTGACAGGTCAAGGACAGCGTGACAATTTTTGACGTTCGATTTTGCAACTTTTTTGGTTTGCCGCACTTAATTGTTGAGGAAGTAAGACCCTGAAACAAGTTCAGGGTGACGATGTTTCAACGAGGTTGCTCGGTCACACTCCACGTCGTGCTGGTCATCGCGAACGTCATGCCCTTCAACCGGTACGTCGTGCTGGTCAACTTGCACGCCATGTTGGTCAACCCACACATCATGCTAGTCAACCCCCGCGTCATGCTGAACTTGTTTCAGCATCTTAATTTTGTTCATAACCCAAGCCCGAGACGGCTTTATTTTCGCGCAGGCAATCCCGCCGCCCGTAACGCGGCATGGGCATCGGCGATGCTGTGCTGGCCAAAATGGAAAATCGACGCTGCAAGCACCGCACTGGCATGGCCTTCGCGGACGCCATCGACCAAATGGTCAAGGTTGCCGACTCCGCCGCTTGCGACAACGGGGATGTTCACCGCATCGGCAATCGCGCGGGTGAGTGCGAGGTCATAGCCATCGCGCGTGCCGTCGCGGTCCATGCTGGTCACGAGCAACTCGCCTGCGCCAAGCTCTGCAAGCCTGACAGCATGCTCCAGCGCGTTTATGCCCGTTGGCTTGCGTCCGCCATGGGTGAAGATTTCCCAATGGTCGCCGCTGCGCCGTGCATCAACTGAAGCCACCACGCACTGGCTGCCGAAACGTGCTGCGATGTCAGCGACGACTTCTGGCCGGGCCACCGCCGCACTGTTCACCGCGACCTTGTCCGCGCCAGCAAGCAGCAACGCCCGCGCATCATCGGCGCTGCGCACACCGCCGCCGACGGTTAGCGGCATGAAGCATACTTCTGCAGTACGGCGGACCACATCAATGATTGTGCCGCGTCCTTCATGGCTTGCGCCGATATCCAAAAAGCAAAGTTCATCGGCGCCCGCCGCATCATAAGCCTGTGCCTGCTCGACAGGGTCCCCCGCATCGCGCAGGTCGACAAAGTTGACGCCCTTGACCACGCGGCCATTGGAGACGTCGAGACAGGGAATGACGCGGACGCGGACTGTCACGCCCGCTCCGCTACCTGTATCGCCGTCGCCAGATCCAGCCGCCCATCATAAATCGCGCGACCGGTAATCACGCCCTCAATGCCGTCCTTGGCATGAAGCGCGAGCATGTGGATGTCATCAATACCCTTCACCCCGCCGCTGGCGATCACCGGAATGTTTACGCGCCGCGCCAGATCAACGGTGGCTTCAATATTGCATCCGGTCAGCATCCCGTCGCGGCCAACGTCGGTGAACAGGATTGATGCGACGCCCGCGTCT
>JBKBTH010000182.1:0-4586 GCA_046290915.1 Sphingorhabdus sp. | reverse complement strand
GTGGTTTGAAGCCTCCGGCGTAGGTGAATCAAAGGGCGCCCTCAGCCGCCCGGTCAACGGTCCCGTAACGTCGGGCTTTGGCGGTCGGCGCCATCCGATTTTGGGCTATGTTCGCATGCACAGTGGCCTCGATTTTAAAGCAGGCTATGGCCAACCGATTTTTGCGGTCACCGATGGTGTTGTGGCCTATGCCGGACGCAAGGGCGGCTATGGCAATTTTGTGCAACTTAACCATGGCGGCGGACTGGCCAGTGGCTATGGCCATATGAGCCGTATCGCCGCACGCTCCGGAAGCCGCGTCCGGCGCGGCCAAATCATCGGTTACGTCGGGTCAACGGGCCTGTCGACTGGCCCGCATTTGCATTACGAATTGTACCGCAACGGTCGCGCGGTGAATCCCAATTCGGTTAAGTTTACGCAACGTGCACAATTGGGTGGAAGCGACCTCGCGCGCTTCAAAGGGACGCTTCAGCGCCTGAAATCGGTCAAGGCCGGCGCAGCACTTGCACCCTTGCGCGCGCAACCAAAAAGCACAGATGAGCCGGCGCGCGAAATCGACCGGCTGACGCTTCAAGTCGGCCGTTCGCTGACAAACGGATAAGTCATTGAGGATGCGGCATAACACCGCTAACTGTCGGTTATGAGCAATACATCTTTTTTTCCAAACACCCGTCTGCGCCGCACGCGCGTCACCCAATGGAGCAGAGCAATGGTCCGCGAGACCATGCTTTCGCCTGCAGATCTTATCTGGCCATTGTTCGTAACGGAGGGCGAAGCGGTCGAAGATCCGATTTTGTCCCTGCCCGGTGTATCGCGCTGGTCCGTTGACCAGATCGTTGTCCGCGCCGCTGAAGCCATCGAGCTTGGCATACCCTGCATCGCATTGTTTCCAAACACGCAGCCCGAGCGGCGCAGCGAGGACGGTAATGAAGCGTTGAACCCTGACAATCTCATGTGCCGCGCCATCCGCGCCATCAAACAGGCACATGGCGATGCAATTGGCGTTCTGACCGATGTCGCTCTCGACCCGTACACGTCGCATGGACAGGACGGATTGATTGATGATGCCGGCTATGTCCTGAACGATGAAACCGTTGCCGTGCTTGTCGACCAAGCAGTAAATCAGGCCAATGCAGGCGCGGATATCATTGCGCCAAGTGACATGATGGACGGTCGCGTGGGTGCCATCCGCAAGGCGCTCGAAATGAATGGCCATCCCAACGTCCAAATCATGTCCTACGCCGCCAAATATGCCAGCGCGTTCTACGGCCCGTTCCGTGACGCAGTTGGCTCAAGCGGACTGCTGAAGGGCAACAAGAAATGCTACCAAATGGATCCCGCCAACAGCGATGAAGCCATTCGCGAAGTCGCTATGGACATTGCTGAAGGTGCCGACAGCGTCATGGTCAAGCCTGGCTTGCCCTATCTCGATATCGTCCGCCGCGTGCGTGACCAATTCGATGTGCCTGTGTTCGCATACCAAGTGTCCGGCGAATATGCGATGATTGAGGCCGCTGCTGCCGCTGGAGCTGGTGACCGGGACGCCTTGGTTCTGGAGACGCTCATGGCGTTCAAACGCGCCGGTTGTTCGGGCATTTTGACATATCACGCCGCATTAGCGGCACGTTTGCTGAAGGGGTAAAGCATGAACGAGACTGAAGCACGAAGCAGCAGGATGTTATTCCTGCTGACCATTTTGACTGGTAGTTTTCTGCTTTTCCTCGTTCAGCCCATGATTGCACGCATGGCACTACCCCGGCTGGGTGGTGCGCCTGCGGTTTGGAACAGCGCGATGCTTGTGTATCAGGCGTTGTTGCTTGGCGGATATGCCTACGCCCACCGGTTGGCCCGTGAGCCCGCCCGCCGCCAAGCTACTATCCACATTATCTTATTCGCGGTTGCTCTGCTCTGGTTGCCGCTTGGCCTTGCCGATATGCAGCCTCCCTCTGATGGATCGCCCATTTTCTGGGTGCCGTGGTTGTTGATCGCGTCCATTGGTCCGCTCTTCTTCGTTGTCGCCGCGCAAGCGCCGTTGATGCAGCGCTGGTACGCAATTTCAGGAAACAAGGGCGAACCCTATGCGCTGTACGCAGCGTCGAACATCGGCAGTTTTGCCGGACTTTTGACATATCCACTTGTGGTCGAACCTTTTACCGCGTTGCACACGCAAAAGTGGTTGTGGAGCGGCATTTATCTGTTGCTGATGGCACTCGTCGCAATATGCGCACTGAAAATATGGCGCACAACAAGCACTCAAGCGGACAGCGCAGACGTTGTCGAAGAGGCAGCGGATATTTCGTGGAAACGTCGCCTGTACTGGATCGCACTCGCCGCGGTGCCGTCGGGCCTGATGTTGTCTACAACATCGCATTTAACCACGGACCTGATGGCGATGCCGCTGCTCTGGGTTATCCCGCTGGCCATCTATCTGCTCAGCTTCAGCGTCGCATTTGCCGATAACCAGCGTCCAGCTTATTGGATTAGCCGCTTTGCGCCGCTCGTCATGGTTGTCGCAGGGTCTTTCATATTTTTGCAAGGTAGCAAGGCCGCGATTAACGGCCTGATTGCCAGCCTGAGCCTGTTGTTTGTGGTCGCGGTAGCGCTGCACAATGAAATGTACAGAACGCGTCCCGCACCAAGCCAGTTGACGAGCTTTTACCTCATGATGTCAATCGGCGGCGTTGTCGGCGGTCTTTTCTGCGCAATTGTTGCGCCATTGCTGTTCAATTGGACCTGGGAACACCCCATCCTGATCTTGGCCGCTGCTGTACTTCTGCCCAAGATTGCGCTGATTTCAATTAATGAGAGCGACCGCAAAATCCCATATGTCATGGCAGGCTTTGGATTGTTGGCGTTTGTCCTTGGGACATATAGCGGCGTCACGGAACCCGAATCTTTCGGCATGGTAAAGGTCATTATCGCATCGGTTGTGATTGCGCTGGGCGCCGTGGTCGCTGGCTTCCGCGTTCCTTTCCTGCTCGCCATGGCGGGCCTGCTGACGCTCAACGGCGGCTGGTATAATGCCCAATTGAGCTTCGATGGCGTCCGCATGCGCAGCTATTTCGGAACGTACACTGTAAATGCTTCAGAGAGCGGCAGGGTGCGATGGTTGACCCACGGCACGACGATGCACGGGATGCAGTTGCTCGACGAACCGACGCGACCCATCAGCTATTACGCGCCGAACTCGGGGATAGGCAAAACACTTACCAAAACGCCGGAGTTATATGGTCCGAATGCCAATGTAGGGATTGTTGGTCTCGGCACCGGAACATTGGCCTGTTATCGCAAGCCCGGCCAGACATGGCAGTTTTTCGAAATTGATCCGCTCATTGTCGAAATTGCGCGCGATCGGAAGATTTTCTCCTTTCTCGAAAAATGTGCGCCTGATGCAAAGATGACGGTAGGCGATGCCCGCCTGACACTGGCCGAGGTTCCAAAGGATACATTTGACGTTTTGGCATTGGACGCGTTTTCATCTGATGCCATTCCGCTGCATTTGCTGACCCAAGAGGCGTTCACAACCTATGGCCGGGCCTTGAAAAAAGACGGACTGCTGATCGTCCACATTTCCAACCGCTACATTGACCTCAACCCTGTGGTTGCGGCCGAGGCAAAGGCCAATGGCTGGTATGCGGCACTTCGCCACGATAGCCCAACCGACGCGATGACCAATGACGGTGTGCGTGCGTCGCAATGGATAGCGCTCAGTCGCGATCCCAAAAAGCTTGCCGCGCTGACCGGCAAACTCGATAGCAAGAAGAGCCGTTATTATAACGCCGACCAGTGGCTAGAACTGGATGCACCAGGCGACACACGTGCGTGGACGGATGATTATTCATCGGTGTTACCGCATCTTTCATTATGGAAAAACAGATGATCCACAACCGTGCCGATGTCAGCATAATCACGCTAAACGGTAAGACACCACAGATCCACGACAGCGCATTCATTGCCCCGGGTTGTCGCATTATTGGTGACGTCAATATCGGACCGGAGGCAAGCATCTGGTACAATTGCGTCATTCGCGCTGAAGTAAACCGGGTGGTGATTGGCGCCCGGACGAACATTCAAGACGGCAGCATCGTGCACTGCGATGGCCCAATGCCCGGCGTTGAAGATGGCTTTCCAACCATCATCGGAGATGATGTACTCGTTGGCCACAATGT
Organism: Sphingorhabdus sp.; assembly: GCA_046290915.1. Classification (GTDB taxonomy): domain Bacteria; phylum Pseudomonadota; class Alphaproteobacteria; order Sphingomonadales; family Sphingomonadaceae; genus Sphingorhabdus_B. The sequence goes on along the minus strand of JBKBTH010000182.1, from coordinate 417 downwards.
CATGCTGCACGGTTGTGTTCTGCATGATCGAGCGTTTGTCGGGCTGTCCTCCACCGTCATGAATGGTGCCGTTATCGAAGGTGATGCCATGCTTGCCGCGGGCGCAATGCTCACGCAAGGAAAACGCATTGAGGCGCGGCAATTATGGGCGGGATCGCCAGCGCGGTTTGTCCGCGATCTGGACGATGCGGCCATCATGGGTATGCGGCTCGGCGTTGCGCATTATGTCAACAACGCCAAGCTACATCATGCTGCAACGACCGCTGTTTAAAACTTCGCCCTGATGGTAAAACGACCATTGATCGGGGCGCCTGTCGAGATGTTGTTATTGTTGTGCGCGTCCGAAAAATACTCGGTATCCAAAAGGTTTTCGACGTTCAGTTGAAGCTGCAGCGTATCACTCACATCATAATATAG
>JBKBTH010000181.1:0-4604 GCA_046290915.1 Sphingorhabdus sp. | reverse complement strand
AATAGTTGTTGATATCTGCTCACGACGGTCGAAGCCTTTGCCCTGAAAACCAACCCAGATCTGGGGGATGCATTCCGCGCAGCCAACGAAGCCAAGCAACGGGCGCTGTTGCAGGAAAAATCGGCTGATCTCACTTATGAGAAAATCAACCTCGTCGCGCTGGGTTCAGGCCCGGTCGCCATCGACAGCATCGAATGGTTCGCGTCGCCGATGGATATCGCCGCGTTGCTCAACAATATGCGCAGCACCGCAACAAAGCCGTTGCTGGACATATTGTCCGTTAACAAAGGCATTGGTCCCGCCTCCGCCGCCAAATGGGCATATCTTGGCTATAAGGGCGGGTCTGAGCCAGGGGTTATCTCGATGAGCTTCCTCGCCAAATCCAAGGCCGGTGCATATTACAGCATCACCGGAAGCTGGAACAACCCCGTGGCCGAAGTGGACAACGCGGTGTTTGCGCAATTGATGACTCGGTTGCTCGACAACGTCGCGGGTTAGTTGCGATCTAAGCCGTCAAAGCCTCAACCAGGGCCTTTACCTTTTTCTGCCGCCATTGCGGCAAAGGTGCGACCAGCCAATAGGCTTCTTCGCTTTCCTTCGCGTTGTCGACCGCGCGTATTTTTCCGCTCGCCAAATCGGCTTCGGCAAGCAACAGCGGCACAGTTGCCCTGCCAAGCCCGATTGCTGCGGCATCAATCGCAAGGCCAGCATCGGCGAGCCGAAGCGCAGCTACACCGTCGGCGACCGGGCAATTCGGCCAGCTAATCGGTGTTTCCGCGCCACCTTCAGGCGCTGCGACGGTCACATGCGCGCCAGCGGCAAGCTTGACGCCTTCATGTTCGCCCGGGCCCGTGGCTAGCCGGATGGCAAGATCGAGATTGGCTTCCGTAAAATCAACATCCTCGTCCGCAGCCACCAAAGTGAAGCGCGTGTCGGGATTTGCCTTGCTGAATGTTGCCAACCGCGCGGCCAGCCATTTGGCGGTAAAATCGCGTGGCGCGGCGATGGTGAGCGAATTGGAGGATTGCCCCGCCTGCATCGCACGGACCGATTCTTCGAACTGCAGAAAGCCCGCACGCAGGGCATCAAGGCCGTTTGCCGCTTCGTCTGTAAGCTCAAGCCCCTTGGGGGTTCGGCGAAAAAGAACAACGCCCAACATATCCTCAAGCGCGCGGATCTGTTGCCCGACAGCCGCTGGTGTCACCGCAAGTTCGTCCGCAGCCTTGGTAAAACTTAGATGGCGCGCCGAAGCATCCAGCACGCGCAGACCATTTAAGGGCAGATGCGTCCGCTTCACTTCTCTAAAACCTCACCCGTTCGCATCGAGCGTAGTCGAGATGCCGCTAAGTTGTGCGCGACCGAAAGATGTCTCGACTGCGCTCGACACGAACGGTTGTAAAAGGTCGAAAAACTCATCGCGCCGTGGCCGGGGCGACCAGCGTAAACCGTGGGATTTCGGCGAGGAATGTCGTGCCATCTTCACGGACGAACCGATATTGCCCTTCCATCATGCCGCTGGGTGTGGGCAATGGGCAGCCCGATACATAATCATGGCTTTCGCCTGGTTTCAGCAATGGTTGTTCGCCAACCACACCATCGCCATCGACATGGTTGATCGTCCCGCGACCGTCGGTAATCCGCCAATGCCGTGTCATCAATTGCACCGGTTCATCGCCGCGATTTTCGATGCGGATATGATAGGACCAGAACCAGCGTCCTTGTGCGGGAACCGATTGTTCTTGCAGAAAGTTAGGCGAAACGCGGACGGTGACACCCTCGGTCGTTGCGCTGACCGCAAAGAAGGAGTCGAGGATGCTCGTCATAGTCCAGCCGCCTTCAACGCCTGATCCAGATCTTCGATAAGGTCGGCGGGATCTTCCAAGCCGACATTGATGCGGATCATCCCTTCGCCAACGCCCATAGCCTCGCGGCCTTCCGGGCCCATGCCATGATGGGTGGAGGACGCAGGGTGGCACATCAGGCTGCGCGCATCGCCGATGTTGTTCGAAATGTCGATCAGCTGCAGCGCGTTGAGCAAGGCATGCGCCTGCTTGCGTCCGCCATCCACCTCAAACGCGAATATCGGTCCGCAGGCTTTCATCTGGCGCATGGCCAGTTCATGTTGCGGGTGGCTGGCAAGGCCGGGATGCATGATATGCGGCACGCGGCCCTCAAGGAATTTACCAACCGCAAGCGCGTTTTCCGACTGGCGCATCGCGCGCAGTTCAAGCGTTTCCAAACCCTTATGCACAACCCAGGCGTTGAATGGCGACAGGTTGGGCCCCGTGTTGCGCTGGAAGGGCAACAGCACGTCGTTGATCCATTGTTGCGAACCACAGACAGCGCCAGCCAACACGCGGCCCTGCCCGTCCATCAGCTTCGTCGCGCTATACGCTACAACATCAGCGCCATAGTCCATCGGCCGTTGCAGCACGCTGGTCGCAAAGGCGTTATCGACGACAGTAGTGATGCCATGCTCTTTCGCCAGACCGCAGACATAGGCCATGTCGACAATGTCCATGGTCGGGTTGGCTGGCGTTTCAAAGAAGAACACTTTTGTATTCGGCTGAATTGCCGCTTTCCACGCGTCATTGTCGCGGCTGTCGATGGTGGTTGTGCTGATACCCCATTTGGGCAGCAAAGTATCCGTCAGCCAGCGGCACGAGCCAAAGGCCGCACGCGCAGCAATCACATGGTCGCCTTGCGATAACTGGCACAACAACGCCGTTGTCATCGCGGCCATGCCGGTGGCTTGGGCGCGGCATGCCTCTGCACCTTCCATCAGCGCAATGCGTTCCTCAAGCATTTGCACCGTGGGGTTTTGCAAACGCGAGTAGGTCATGCCGTCCTGCTCACCCGCAAAACGGGCGGCTACGGTTTCTGCATCATCATAGGTAAAGCCAGACGAGAGGAACAACGCCTCCGACGTCTCGCCATGTTCGCTACGCCAAGTGCCACCACGCACTGCCTGCGTGGCTGGGCGCCAATGCCGAGTGATTTCGCGATTCTGACCAGTCGTTTTCTTCATGTGTTCGCTTTTCGAGTAGTGTAGGGTTCAGGTCAAGGCAGCAAGAACGGCTTCGCCCATTTCGCTGGTCGACATATTGCCGCCAAGATCGGCCGAACGCGCGCCGCCCGCGAGTGCTTTTGCCACAGCGACCTCGATACGGTCCGCGGCATCAGGCAGACCCAGCGAGTAGCGCAGCATCATGGCAGCCGATAATATGGTCGCCAACGGATTGGCCTTGCCCTGCCCTGCAATATCCGGCGCGCTGCCATGGATGGGCTCGTACAGGCCCTTCTGGTTGCTATCGAGCGACGCGCTTGGCAGCATTCCGATGGAACCGGCACACATGCTGGCCTGATCGGACAAGATATCGCCGAACAGATTGCCGGTGACGATAACGTCAAACTGGCCGGGGTTGCGCACCAACTGCATCGCACAATTGTCGACATACATGTGGCTCAACGCGACTTCAGGATATTCCGCGTGCGCTTCAATTATGACATCGCGCCACAGTTGCGACGTTTCGAGCACATTGGCTTTATCCACCGAACACAGTTTCTTGCCACGCGCCATCGCGGTTTCAAAGCCAACACGGGCAATGCGGCGCACTTCATCCTCATTATAGGACATGATGTCATAGCCTTCGCGCTTGCCATCAGCGGTCTTGCGCATGCCCTTTTCACCGAAATACACATCGCCATTCAATTCGCGGATGATGATCATGTCAATCTGGGTAGCGACCTCGGGGCGAAGCGCGCTGGCGTCGGCAAGCTCGGGAAACAAGGTCGCGGGCCGCAAATTGGCAAATAACGACAGTTCCTTACGCAAACCCAATATAGCCTGTTCGGGCCGCAAATGGCGATCCAGCGCATCGCAATCCGGGTCGCCCACTGCACCAAACAGGATCGCATCGGCACGCTTTGCAAGGTCCAGCGTTTCGGCGGGAAGTGGATGGCCCGTCGCCTTATATGCCGCACCGCCAACCAAGGCTTCTTCGAAGGTCAGTCCATCAATAGACAGCGCATCGAGGACGCGTCGCGCTTGAGTGATGACTTCGGGACCAATTCCGTCCCCGGGTAACAAGGCAATAAGCATAGGAACTCTCGTAAAATTTTCATGTCATGCTGAACTTGTTTCAGCATCTTACTTCCAACGTCGAATGTTAGCCCCTGGAGCCGCAGGCGTCCAACGCACAAACAAGTTCAGGGTGACGCGCCAAAAGGTCAAAAATCCCCTGCCAACAGCAGCGCGCTTATGCAACTGCCCTTTTCAGGCGCTCCACCAACCGTTCACGCGCGGCCATGACATCGGCGCGGCGATCGCCAAGAACATGCGCGACCAAGCGCTTCCGGTTTTGCGCCATCATGGCGACCGGCGCGCTGTCCGCGTCATAATCTTCAGCATAGCCAAGCTCGGCCAGCAACAACGTCTCATATTGCGCGATCGCACCCGCCCATACCCGTGCCGCAGGCGCCAGCTCAATCGCCGACAGCAACCCGTCAAACGCGCTGTGTACGCGTGGATAGGGCGCGCCCTCGGCAAGCGTTGCCGCGGTCAGCGCAGTCACCCAATCTATCGCAGCAATCGCCAATGGCTC
>JBKBTH010000180.1:0-4608 GCA_046290915.1 Sphingorhabdus sp. | reverse complement strand
CTAATCTGTGCGACTCTGTTTAGAAGGCGTCATGAACGATGACGGCTACCAGCAGCAGCTTGAACAACTTAAGATCGAGCATCGCGACTTGGATGACGCCATCAAGGCGCTGACCATGCAATCGGTTATCGATCAACTTCAGATTGCGCGTCTGAAAAAGAAGAAACTGGTATTGAAAGACCGAATCATGCGTCTTGAAGACCAGCTCGTACCGGACATCATTGCTTAACTGGACGTCGTCTTAATCGTTCATAATTGAGCGGTAACCGTTTCATACCGGTACACCCCTGCTATGTCACCGCTATGGGATCGTTTGCACTAACATCTGGGTGTAGGTCGTGCCATAAAACGTCATGAGCAGCGCACAACTTGAACTGACCCCATTATTACTGGATTCCCTATACACCGAAGCAATGCTGCTTGCGGATGAAGCCCGCGCCTGTTTTGACCGCAGCCACGATGCGGGACATTTGCCTCCAGAAATTTCGGTCGCATTCTCCTGCGAGTCTCTGAAAGTTACGACGCGCCTCATGCATAGCATTGCATGGCTTTTGAATCAAAAGGCCTTGCGGGCGGGTGAAATATCCGAGAGCGAAGCGCAAAACGAAGCTAAGAATTTAGGCTATGCGCCTGCCAGCGATGGGCCGCTGGTGTTACAATTTCCCATAGAAGCGCAGGCGCTGATCGGCGCGAGCGAGGAATTATATTACCGGCTACAGCGGTTCAGCGAAAAAATGCGGGCGCCTGTTCCGCCCGCGTCGGAACCACACGCCATGCGCGACCGTCTGCGCGCGTCTTTTTAAGCGTCAAATTGCAAGCTTGCGAGACGGGCATATAACCCGCCCGCTGCGCTCAGCGTGGCATGGTCGCCCTCTTCAACTATCTTACCCTGATCCATCACAATGATACGGTCAGCAGACCGGACCGTCGCCAAACGGTGGGCAATGACGATTGTCGTACGATCCTTCATCAGCATGTCGAGTGCATCTTGAACAAGACGTTCACTTTCGGCATCCAGCGCGCTCGTCGCTTCGTCCAATAACAAGATCGGCGCCTGCCGCAGCACCGCTCGAGCAATGGCAATCCGCTGTCGCTGTCCGCCCGAAAGCCTTGCCCCACCTTCGCCCAAATATGTATCGAGACCCTGCGGGAGTTCTCGGAGAAAATTGGCGGCATTTGCCTGTTCTGCAGCTGCCCAGATAGCATCGTCATCGGCCAACCAGTTGCCGTAACGCAAATTGTCGCGAGCTGAAGACGCAAACAGCACGGTCTCTTGGGGAACATAGGCCATGCGCGCGCGCACCTCGGCTGGGTCGGCGCTGGTGAGTGCTACGCCGTCGATACGGATAGCGCCCGTTTCTGGATCATAAAACCGCTGGGCAAGCTGAAATAGAGTCGATTTACCCGCACCTGAAGGGCCAACAACAGCGACAGTTTCGCCGGGGCTGACCTTCAGGTTGAAATTGCTTAGCGCGGACACTTCTGGGCGCGTTGGATACCGAAAACCGACGTTCTGAAACTCCAGCTGTCCGCGCGGTGGCGTCGGCAACGCAATCGGTTTGGCGGGCGGAGCGATGTTTGGTACTGCTGCGAGAAGTTCGGCCAGCCGTCCGGACGCACCGGCGCCGCGTACCAAATCGCCATAAACTTCTGTAAGAGCACCAAATGCCCCGGCGACTAAGCCTCCGGTGAGCACAAACGCTGCAATCGTGCCTCCGGTTAACCGGCCTTCGACAACGTCAATTGCGCCTTTCCACATCAGCAATGTGATCGCGCTGAAAATGAGAGCCATGACGATTGCAGTCATAAATGCACGCAGGCGAATACGTTTCTTGGCGGTGCTGAAGGTAGCTTCTACACTTCCGCTGAACCGTTCGCCTTCGCGGCCCTCTTGTCCAAAGGCTTGAACAATCCGCATGGCGCCAAGTGTTTCCGAAACCATCGCCCCAACGTCCGCAATTCGGTCTTGGCTTGCCCGTGATGCAGACTGCAATTTTCGCCCAATCAACACAATGGGCAGGACGATAACCGGAATGGCAATCAAAAGGCCAATGGCCAGCTGCGGTGCGAGCGTGAATAGATATACGACACCGCCGATACCCATTACGATGTTACGAAGTGCCACCGACACCGTTGTGCCGACAACCTGTTCGATAACTGCTGTATCGCTTGTCATGCGGCTGGCAATTTCCGCTGGACGGTTGTGTTCGAAAAAGGCGGGACTCTGCCGCAGAAGGTTGCGGTTCACAGCGAGCCGGATGTCAGCGACAGTGCGCTCCCCAAGCCAGGAAACGAAGTAAAAGCGAAACGCAGTGGCGATGGCCATCACGGCCACGATTATCAGAAGATATTCAAACCAGCGGGCAATATCCGAAGAGTCGCCGCCGGCTGCAAATCCGCGATCAATGACTAAGCGGAACCCTGCTGGGATAGCAAGTGTGGAGAGCGCAGCAACAGTGAGCGCGAGCAGAGCAAACATGATTTGCTTCGGATAGGCAGAAGCATGCTGCCAAACCATCCGCAGGTTTCCGAGTTTTTTGACATTCGCTGGCTTGGCGGTCTCTGCCGTTTCGACTGAAGCGGAAGTGGCGATAGCGCTTGGCAAATCTGCGGATGTTTCATTCATGCCATGTCGCCTAGCAGTGCGCCGCGACACTCACAATTGCAGAGAGGAAAACGAATTAACTTTTTTATGGTGCAATGCACAATAAACGCTTATGTCTGGCACAAGAACGCCCTGTTTTGTGGGCCTAAAGACAGTTTTTCAAGGATCGCACATGCTTTACACGGGTTATGATATGCAGCGGAGCTGGCTTGCTGGCGCGGGTAAAATTGCGCAGGCACAAGCAGATGTGCTCAAGAATTTCACTGGACTATTTAGTGCAGGTGGTCTTGCCCCAATCGCGGCGTCAGCATTGGATGTTTTCGCGCATTCGGTTTTGCCACGCGGAAAGCCTGCATTTGGTTTGGACAGCGTGATCGTTGATGGCAAGACGCTGCCCGTTCAAGAAGAGAATATGGCGCGCAAGCCATTCGGACAGCTGAAACGTTTTGTATATGAAGGCAGCAGCACGAAGCCCCGGTTGCTGATTTGCGCGCCGATGTCAGGCCATTTTGCGACACTTTTGCGCGGCACTGTCGAACGCATGATCCCAACGCATGATGTCTACATCACCGATTGGAAAGATGCACGTGATGTGCCGTTAACCGGCGGCGGTTTCGATCTTGAAACGTACATTGATTACCTGATCGAATGGCTTGAATTTTTGGGACCAGATGCGGGCGGCCGCGGCGCGCACATGCTTGCGGTATGTCAGCCTTCAGTTCCGGCCTATGCAGCAGCTGCGGTTATGAGCGCGAAAGAGCATCCGCTGCGTCCTCGCACTTTGACCATGATGGGTGGTCCAATCGATACGCGTGAAGCGCCAACGGCGGTGAACAACCACGCCACACAGCGCCCGCATGATTGGTTTGTGCAAAACGTCATTGCGACCGTGCCGCCATATTACAAAGGGTCGGGCCGGCGGGTATATCCCGGCTTCTTGCAACTCTCTGGTTTCATGTCGATGAACCTAGGCAATCATATGATCAGCCATTGGTCAATGTTCTCCGACCTCGTTAAAGGTGACGGCGAAGGCGCGGACCGGCACAAAGAATTTTACGACGAATATCGCTCCGTCTGCGACATGACGGCCGAATTCTACCTGCAGACGGTCGATACGGTGTTTCAGCGTCATTTGCTGCCCAAGGGCGAATTCAACTATCGCGGCAAGCTCGTTGATCCAGCCGCAATTAAGGACATCGGTCTGCTTGCTATTGAAGGTGAGCGGGATGACATCAGCGGTCTTGGGCAAACCAAAGCTGCACTTAACATTGCAACCGCTTTGCCTGATGCGCTCAAGAAATATCATATGGCGCCTGAAGTTGGCCATTATGGTATCTTTAACGGCAGCAAGTGGCGCGAAAAGATTGCACCCGTCGTGGAAGACTGGATTGTCAGCCATAACGGCTAAGGCCATTCGCACCATCGATGGGATGCGCAGCCAACAGCTTTAAGCACTTTGGCGCAGCGCCGTTTCGTGCCATGTCGCGGTTATGACGTTGCAAATCACTGCCACAGTGGAGCGTTGGCCTGTCGATGGTCAGTTTATCATCGCGCGCGGTGCGAAGGAATATGTGGACCTGTTGCTGGTCGCAGCCAGCGACGGCCAACACATCGGTTATGGCGAGGGCACTGCCATATATTATTGCGGGGAAACCGCAGAAAAATGCCTTGGGCAGGTTGAGCGTTTCATTGACCTGCTGCGGGATAAGACCGCGCGCTCGGCGCGAGAAATAATACAGTCCGCGCTACCAGCGGGTGCCGCCCGCAACGCGTTGGATTGCGCCTTGTGGGACTTGGAGGCCAAGCAGACAGGTGTTTCACTATCAGGCCTGTTGGGCAGGAAATCGCGTCCTACGTCGCTTAGGACAGCATTCACAATATCGCTGGGAACTCCGGATACGATGCAGGCCGATGCGCGGGCTGCGGCGCAGAATGGATATAGCTTGCTGAAGCTGAAAATAAATGGCGAAGCCGACCTGGACCGCGTCGCCGCTGTCCGTTCA
>JBKBTH010000179.1:0-4614 GCA_046290915.1 Sphingorhabdus sp. | reverse complement strand
ACTCGTAACGTCCTTGGAGCACATACCGCGTTATTGATTGATGAGACGTCGTCGCTTGAAATTGACTTGCTCAATGGGTCCATGTTGCTTGCCAATCGAGATTCAGGCCCGCTGGCGACCGATGCTCCGGTTTTCTATATAGACAGCGAATTCATCTGCGTGGGGCGTGTTGAAGCGTTGGGCGGCACACTTTACCGGCTGTCCCGTTTTGCCCGCGCCTGTTTTTCCGACCAATTGTCAGCACCTGCCCAGTCCACAGCTTCGCAGATTGTTTTGATGGACCCCGCATCTGCACGCATATTGGAAGCAACCTATTATCAAAATGAACAGACGGTAACGATTGAGGCGCAAGGCCTTGGCGACGTGAACCCAGTTGTTGAGACAACAATCGCTTCGGGACAGGCCGTAACACCGTTTGCACCGGTTCATGGCCGGGCGCGACGTGACGCCAATGGCGATATCTACCTCAAATGGGTCCGACGTTCCCGGTTAGACCTTGGGTGGGTTGATGGCGTTGATCAACGCATGGTTGAAGATCGGGAAGCTTATCACGTCGTATTGTTCGTTGACGACATCATCGTAGGTGATTGGATGGCGTTGGAGAGCGCATTGCACATTCTGGCGGATGATTATGCTGGCCTCGGGATATCGCCAGATAGCGAACACCGTTTCAGTGTCCAACAGATCGGCCGCTTTACGCGGTCCATGCCGCTCGTGTTCGGCCTTGATTAGATTCCAGATCATTATCTCGTCATGAGGAGGAAATATGCCAATTCTTGAAACAGGCCGTCACAATCTACCACTTTTAGCGGTGTCGCAGGCGCAAAAGGAGATCACCCATAATGAAGCACTCGTTCTAATCGATGCACTGCTCCATACTGCTATTGAGAGCGTCCTAGTGACGCCACCAACCGTCACTGACGCTGATATCGGCAAATGCTGGTTGGTGGGAACGGGGGCGACTGGTTTATGGGCCAACAAAGCTAGCCAAATCGCAATATGGATAGGTGGTGGTTGGCGCTATTTGGTTGCCCATGACGGGATGCGTCTTTGGAACAGGTCAAATGGTCGCGACAGCATTTACAGCGATGGAATATGGCGGAGCGGTCCGATTATCGAAAACCCCATTGGTGGGACGGTCATCGACTCCGAAGCGCGTGCTACACTGGGCGCGATGTTACAGTATTTCAGATTGATAGGTATATTGGAGACCTGATGCGCTGCCGCCCTAAAAGACGGCCAGTATTCCGCCCAAATGTGAACAATGGCGACATTTTAGCAACAGTATAGACACATAGCGACTTGCATCGACGGAACAGAATCGATAGACCTGCGTTCTCGAATTTCCGTTCCTAAGATAGAAAAGGGGAAAGTTGATGCGTAAGTTAGCCATAGGTTTGGCGCTCGCTTCTACTGCTCTGGCATCACCGGCTTTGGCCCGCGACGACCAGTGGTATGTTGGAGTCGATGGCGGTGCCATGATAGTAGAAGATCCGAGTTTGGATATTGGTGCACTTGATAATGCTGCATCCGTTGACACAGATAAGGGTTATGATTTCGGCGGCGTAGTCGGCTATGATTTCGGCGGTTTCCGTCTTGAATCAGAAGTTTCGTATCGTCAGGCTGACGTGACCACGTTCAACAGCGCGACACCACAGATTACTGGCGGTGCAACTGCTGCACTCGCACGTGGCGGCTCGTATGACATTGCTGGTGACGCAAGCGCACTCAGCTTCATGGTCAATGGTCTTCTGGACTTTGGCGATGACGATGGCATTCAAGGTTTTGTTGGCGGCGGCGTTGGCGTTGCACGTGTTGACGTGCAAGCAGTTCTCGGTGCTCCATCGTTCCTCGATGACTCGGACACTGGTTTTGCATGGCAGGCACTCGCTGGCGTTCGCGCGCCATTGAGCGATAACTGGGATGTAGGCTTGAAGTATCGTTTCTTCAACGCGGACAAGGTCAACCTGGTTGATCGTCTTGGCCGTAGCGTCGATACACGCTTCCGTTCGCACAGCATCATGGGCAGCCTGATTTATAACTTTGGCGGCGCACCTGCACCTGTTGAAGTTGTAGCTCCACCACCAGCGCCTGTTTATGTCGCTCCACCACCGCCACCGCCACCGCCGCCACCAGCGCCAGTGTGCAACACCGGTCCTTATATCGTATTCTTCGATTGGGATAAGTCGAACTTGCGTCCTGACGCAGCATCGGTTCTGGACAACGCCGTTGCTCAGTATTCGAACTGTGGCACTGCGAAGGTTATGCTTGCTGGTCACGCCGATAAGTCGGGTAGCGCAACGTACAACGTTGGTCTCTCGCAGCGTCGTAACGCCACCGTGCGTTCGTACCTTGAGTCCAAGGGCGTTGCCGGCGGTGCAATTGCTACCGAAGCATTCGGTGAAACTGCACCATTGGTACAGACTGCAGATGGTGAGCGTGAACCGCAAAACCGTCGCGTTGAAGTCACCTACGGTCCAAATTCGGGAATGTAATTCCGAATTACCCAAAAGATTAAAAAAAAGGCCAGTTGAAAGACTGGCCTTTTTTTGTTGAGCTTACCGGCCCAGTAGAAAGTTCCGCGATATTTATGCCGCTTTGGCTTTGACTCGCGCGCGGACTGTTGCCGCCTCTAGCAGTCTGGCTTCAAGCGATTTCAGCTTGGTCTTGTTTTCAATTTTTGCACCGAAAAGATCTGTTGCATAAAATGTATCGACTGCGCGTTCGCCATAGGTTGCGATGTGCGCACTGTGCAGTGTCACCTTTGACTCGAACAGGGCTAACGCCAAATTATTCAGTAATGCCGGCCGGTCTAAGGCATTTACCTCTATGACTGTGAAGCGATTGGAGGCCTGGTTGTCGATCAGCACCGAAGGCGCAATTTTAAATGCGTCTGCGCGCCGTAGAGCCTTTGGCTTGGCATCAAGTTGAGTCATCAACTTCGCGCGATTGGTTAGGGCTTCGTCGATGCTGCGCGCTAGGCGGCTCAATTGACCCTGCTCGCGAAAAGGACGACCAAGTGGATCTTGGATCAAGAAATTATCAATCGCCATCCCGTCGCTGCTTGTGTGAATCCGCGCATCGATGATGTTCCCACCCGCCAAATGTATGGCACCAGCAATACGATAAAACAGACCTGGATGGTCAGCTGCAAACACCGTGACGAGGGTCGCACCGCGGTCGGGGTAATAGCACGCGTCGATTGCAAGCTCGGTATCTTCGTTTTTCAATAGGTGCCGAGCATTGCGCTCAATGATGTCGTCCGGTTCGGCTATCCAGTACGCGTCTGGCAATATCTTCGCGAAATGCGCAAATTTCTCGGGCGGCAACCGTAAGGCAGACTCCAGCTTTGATTTTTTTGAAGCAATACGTTCGTCGCGGCCACGTTGTTTATGACCCAAACGCAGAACTTCTTCAGTGGCTTCAAATAGGTCGGACAGCAATTGGCGTTTCCAACTATTCCATACGCCAGGGCCAACTGCGCGAATGTCCACCACCGTCAACACGAGCAACAGCTTCAGCCGCTCGGGTGACTGCACGGCCTGCGCAAAATCCAATATTGTCTTGAAGTCTGCCAGGTCACGCTTGAACGATGTCGCGGACATCAACAAATGGTGGCGGACCAACCATGCTACAGTTTCCGTCTCTGCGGCGGATAAGCCAAGTCGCGGACAAAGTGCCTCGGCGACTTCAGCGCCTATGACGCTGTGATCTCCCCCTCGGCCTTTCGCGATATCGTGCAGCAAGGTTGCGACATACAAAACCCGTCTGCTGACGATATTGCGCATTATAGCTGTAGAAAGTGGATGATCCTGCTTCAGCTTCCCGTTCTCGATGTTTGCCAATAATCCGATTGCGCGGATCGAGTGTTCGTCGACGGTGTAGTGGTGATACATGTCGAACTGCATTTGCGCGACCACCCGCCGGAAATCTGGAATGAACCGTCCAAAAATTGTCGATTCATTCATCCAACGCAATACGGTCTCTGGATCCCGACGCGACGTAAGTATATCCAAAAAGAGCGCATTGGCGCGCGGGTCTTTTCGCACCGCCTTGTCCACTAAGCGGGCATCTCGCTGAGCACTGCGCATAGCCGATGGGTGGATTTCCAGCTCATGCAAGTCCGCAAGGTGGAAAATCTCCAATAGCCGAACTGGATCCTCTACGAAAAATTGTTCATGGGGTAATGCCAAGCGCCCACGGTCAAGTTGGAAGCCGTTAAGCTTGCGTGGTTTGCGGTTAAAACTCGGAATGAACCGGCGGCCTTTTTTGGCCATGGCTTCATCCAAATGCGCCAAGAATAATCCAGTAACGTCGCCCACAGTTTTGGCATTCAGGAAATAATAATGCATAAACCGCTCAACAGCCGAGCGACCGGGACGATCCGCGAACTGCATCTGTTCAGCCACTTCCCGTTGCAAATCAAAAGTTAGACGTTCCTCTGCACGGCCCGTGATGTTGTGCATATGGCACCGCACGGACCACAGGAAATTCTCCGCTTTCCTAAAACGATTATACTCTTCGACCGAAAGAAGCCCAACGTGGACCAGGTCTGACGCGGTTGAGACCTTGTGGATGTATTTCCCAATCCAATACAAGGTATGTAAATCCCGC
>JBKBTH010000017.1:5284-14571 GCA_046290915.1 Sphingorhabdus sp. | reverse complement strand
CACCAGCGCTGGCAGTTCACTGGCGTACGATTGGCTAAAGATGTCTGAATTTGATAACGCTTCAGCGGTTGATCCGCAATTTCGGTCCGATGTGCTATCCGGCCTAAAAGGACCGCGCCGCGCCATTCCCGCGCGCTGGTTTTATGACGAGCGCGGTTCAGAGTTGTTTGATGATATCACGCGGCTCCCGGAATATTATACGACCCGAACTGAAACTGCGGTGCTTACAGAATGTCGCGCAGATCTCGCAGCGCGCATCGGCGCTGGCGCAGCAGTCATCGAATTCGGTGCGGGCAGCGCAACGAAAACGCCGCTGCTATTAGAAGCGATTGCGCCATCGGCCTATGTTCCGATCGACATATCGGGTGATTATTTGCGTACGTCAGCAGACATTTTGCAGTCGGCGTTTTCATCGCTCAAGGTCATCCCTGTAGAAGCAGACTTTACCGGCGATGTTGTCTTGCCCGCGGAAATATCTGCGTCAAACCGGCTCGGTTTCTTTCCGGGATCAACCATCGGCAATTTCGTGCCGCGCACTAGCGTCGATTTGCTGCGCCATATGCGCAGTGTGTTGGGGGAAGGGGCAAAGCTGCTTATTGGCTTTGACCGGATTAAGCCGGAGGATGTTCTCATTCCCGCTTATGACGATGCTGCGGGCGTGACTGCGGCCTTCAATCTCAATCTTCTCCACCGCATCAACGGGGAGCTTGAAGGCGACATACCAGTCGACGCGTTTGTCCATGATGTCCGCTGGAACGATATGCAATCGCGTATCGAGATGCACTTACGCTGCGTGCGTGATGTTCAGTTTACCGTCGCAGGTGAGGCGTTTGCGATGCAGGCGGGCGAAAGCATCCACACCGAGAACAGCCACAAATATGACCTGCGTGGGCTTCGGCTGTTGCTGCGCTCGGGGTGCTGGACGCCGATTGCCGATTATAGCGATCCCAAGGACTGGTTTACCTTGGTCCTTGCGGAAGCCGCGCCCCTCTTCGCAGCCCCTTAACGCTTTCGGCCACATGGCCCAAGCGCATCAATAACAAACTTATAGTCCGCCTGCGCGCGCGCGGCGTCTTCATCGCGGGCTGCTTCGATCCGGTCGGTGGGAAGGCTACGCGGCAAACCGCAGGCCAAACGATACCACAATAATGTGAAGCGTTCAGGCGCTGTCGCCGAAGAGTCGATGACTTCAGCTGTCGATACCGCCCACTGCTTTTGCTGGTTCGGCCGGCTCAGAACCGTCAGTGATACTGGCTGGTCCTTCTCGGTCTTGAGGAAAATCTGTGTTTCGCCCTCACCAAGCACAGTTCCCGCGCTATGGAAGGCACTGGCAACGCTCGTAATGCGTTGCGGCGCATCAATCAGAACTGCCTCTTGCGTAATACGGCGGACAAGCGCGTCATTGGCTGGGCTGAAATATGCTACCGCATTGGGCCTGGATAATCGAATTTCACCCGGTCGGCCCGCCACTGGGCTACCAAATAGAAATAGGCGCTGCTTTTTCAATTTGGGCACTTTGCCCTTCGCATCCTTTGGAACATCCAGCACAAACCGAACGCGCGACGCAATGCCGCCTTCACCGCGAATCAAGGCCATGACGTCACCTTCGATCAACATGCGCTGAAGCGATACGGGTACGCCAACGGCCTGTTCAGGCGCAACTTTACTTGCGTTGCGGACTGTTACGTCGATGATCAGAGGCGATATTACGACCAAATCGGCAATATCGGCATAACTTGCGGCTTCCGCCTCAATAGCGAACGCCTGGGGCAGGGTAGCCGAGGGCTGGGCGATTACGGCACCACCCAAACCCATATAAACCAAGCATAAACCCATTTTTGCTTGCGCAAATCGCATTCAACATCCCTTTCTTAACCCGACGTTCGACGCCGTTTCTGCATGTATCATATTGTAGCATAATATGACCCTGTCCATGAATTGCGTCTGAATCGCAGAATCCGGATTGCTTGGCCTGATAGGGTTGGCTAATGCATCGGTGAATCGAGCAAAAAAAAAGACAGATTTCGATATCGCGGGGGTACTTCAGGGGCGTGGTAAAACGTGCGCCCCTCGTGTACTGTTTTGTTTTGAAGGTAGGAGAGTTGTTTCCGCATGGCATATGCTGATCAAGATGGGATGAGCACAAACCGTTTGGTTTCTGTCATCATTGTTATCCTTCTTCACGCTTTCCTGGGTTATGCCTTGGTGACTGGCCTCGCATATGATGCGGTCGTCGCGATCAAGGATAAAATGACCGTGGTCGACGTGAAAGAAGAAGAACCACCCGAAGAAGAAGAGCCACCACCCGAGCCCGAGAAGCAAATCGAACCTCCGGTCGTTTCGCCTCCACCGCTTGTGAAGACGGTGACTCCGCCACCAACGGTTCGTACAGTTGATACGCCGCCACCTGCGGCACCGATTGTACCGACTGCTGCACCGCCAGCGCCATCGGCACCACCGCCACCGCCACCAGCAGGCCCGACTGCTGATGCGAAGCCACGGGGCAACCCAGGCAACTGGGCAAACACGAATGACTATCCGTCGCGTGCTTTGCAGCAGGAGCGTGAAGGTACCACTGGCTTCCGTGTCACCATCGGCGCAGATGGTCGCGTAATCGATTGCCAGATTACGCAGTCAAGCGGACATGCTGATCTTGATGCGGCCACCTGCACCAACGTGAAGCGTCGTGCGCGCTTTGATCCTGCTGTTCGCAATGGCGAGAAGGTTCAAGGATCGTACTCAAACCGCGTCCGGTGGCAGATACCGAAATAACTTTCCGGCCCGGTATAGGGGGAGCCTTGGTTCCGGGCCTTATTTGCTAGCAAGTAATATTTTTTGAGAGGTAGTTAAAATGTCGACTTTGTTTCTGACCGCGGCCGGTGCCGCAAATCCAGATGTGGCCGCACAATTCGGTCTGATCCCTGCACTCAACGAAGGCGGCCCGATTTCGTGGTCGATCTTCATTGTTATGGTCATCATGTCTGTTTTTTCGTTCTACATCATGTTCACCAAATTGTTCGAACAGCAGAAAGTCATGAACCAGTATAAGCAGGTTCGTGCACAATTCTGGCGTGCAGCAACGCTTGAAGAAGGCGCTGCAAAGCTCGACAAGAACAGCGCATATCGTCAGGTTGTTGATGATGGCATTGAAGCACAAAAGCAGCACGGCCTTTTGACTGACCCAGTCGAAGCACATGACTGGCTGCACGGCGCGATGGCGCGTTCGGAAGAGTCGATCAACAACAAGCTTGCCGGCGGACTGCCGTTCCTTGCGACGGTTGGTGCAACGGCTCCTTTCGTTGGTCTGCTTGGTACGGTTATCGGCATCTACTCGGCGCTGATCAAAATCGGTATCGCTGGTCAGGCTGACATCGGCAAGATTGCTGGTCCAGTTGGTGAAGCACTGATCATGACCGCAATTGGTCTGTTCGTTGCTGTTCCTGCTGTTCTTGCGTACAACTGGCTTCAGGCCCGTAACAAGACAATCGCACGTAGCCTTGCAACGTTCTCGAACGATGTCCTTGGTTACATCTCTTCGGGTGGCCGCGTTAAGCCAGCCGTCACTGCCGCTGCGCCTGCTGGTAAGCCAGCACCTGCTGCAGTTAAGAAGTAATATTGGGTGAGGGCTGCGTTTCGGCGCGGCCCATCCGCCAGCAAGCGCTGGCGCTCGATTTTTGACCCAATTTAGTTAGAGAGGATTGGCCAATGGCAATCAGTTCAGGAGGCGGCGGCAATGATGCGCCAATGTCTGACATCAACACGACGCCGCTCGTCGACGTCATGCTGGTGCTCCTCATCGTATTCCTCATCGCAATTCCGGTCGCTATCCAGACAGTGAAGATGGACATACCGATCATCAAGTTTGAACCAACAAAGGCAAAGCGTGAAAACGTGCTTTTGTCGGTAACGACAACTGATGCCGGCGGTCGTGATCCTGGTGACCCCGCTTATGAAGGTGCAAACCCGAATGGCGAGTGCCGGATCTACTGGAACGTAACGCCAGTCGATTCAACCGAGTTGGTGGACCGTGCGGCGAAGCATTTGAAGGCGGAATTTGAAAAGCTAGGCGGCGAAGCTGCTGCCGCGGCTGGTCAAATTGAACCAGACATGCTGCCAGAGGCGCACATCCGTGGTGATATCAATACACCTTATCGTTGCGTCGGTGGTGCAATTTACACCATGCAGATGGCCGGTTTTGCGCGTGTTGGCTTCATTTCATCGCCGTTCGAAAATGCGAACGTGCAGTAAGTAATTTAAGGAGCAATCATCATGGCAATGAGTGGCGGTAACGATGATGGCCAGCCGATGATGGAAATGAACACAACGCCGTTAATCGACGTTATGCTCGTTCTCCTCATCATGCTGATGATCACCATCCCCCCGGTTTCGCACGCCGTAAATATTGACCTTCCGGTCAATGACCCAAATGCTTTACCTCCAGAAGTTCCGATTGATCCTGTTATCAACAAGATCATCATTCTTCCGGACAGCACAATCCAATGGAACGGTACGCCGGTGACATTGCAGCAGATGGAACAGTATCTGGTCCGGACGACTTCAATGAACCCTGAGCCCGAGCTTCAGTTCCAGCCAGCACCGACGGCGCCATATGACACCGTTGATAAGGCACTGGTTTCGGTAAAGCGCAGCGGCATTACGAAATTCGGTTTTGTTGGTAACGAACAATACCGCGTCTTCGGCAAGGCCGCGCGTGAGGGTCGGTAGTTTTCGAACCTTCGGTTAAATCGACATTTAAAAAGGCGGTGCAGAAATGCGCCGCTTTTTTTTGTCTTGCTGTAGGCTGCGCCGGGCAGCCGGTTAAGGCGCGCCAGCCGGTCAGGGCGGATCAGTGGGTTGGGTTCGACCAGTGGGTTGGACCAGTCAACCTTTGTACCAGCCCCGTATTCGTCATCCTGAACTTGTTTCAGGATAACGTTCAACGCTGGTCTGGCATTCTGAAACAAGTTCAGGATGACTCCGGATCAGATGTTTAGCGTCGACTTCAACCCCCTACTTGGCTTTTTCACGCGATAGCCGTGTCATCAGGATAGCTGCGCGCTTTGCCTGACGCTTGATGCTGGCAAGATCGACGGTTTCGCCCGGGGCATGATCGCCCTTGCTGTAGACGCCAAGGCCGACGAGTCCATCGACGTCATTAGCGACGAAGCTGATGTCGCCTGCGCCGCGTTTCAACGGATCGAGCGGCGGCTGCGCATCCAGCCCCAGATCCTGGTTCACATCATTAAGCTGCGCCAGCAGGGCCTTGTTGCCCTCCGTCGGTGCCATGGCGGGATAGCCTCCGGGATCGAAACTTATCTTCGCGCTCGTTTTTGGCGCAGATGCCGAGACGATGGCCTCCATCTTCTGCCGGACCCGTGCGCTTTGGTCTTCGGATAAGGTACGGAAATCCCCCCGCGCAATAGCAATTCCGGGAATGATGTTGGTCTTCCCTTTGGCGCTTGCGCGAACACCGTCATTGTCCAAAATGGCCTCTTGGCCCGCAGCAATCAATCCTACGTTGAATGTCAGATTGGGCTCGGGCAGCTCGGTGCGGAACTGATGAATTATCCGCGCGAGTTCAAACGCGGCGCCATCACCGTAAGTGGAATCAAAGATGAGCGAGCTATGCCCCGTGACGCCCGCAACCTCAAGCTTCCAACTGTTCGACGACCGACGTGCGATTACGCCCATGTCTTTGCCATTTTCAATCGACAGGCCTTCAAAATCGAGCGCGACATCCGCCAACTTGCCGGCGGCAATGAGTGGCGCACGTGTGACATCGATGGGATCGCCTGCGTCCTCTTCATCACCCGTCATATGGATCTCGATATGTGCGTCTTTCAGCGTGCCCGCTGCCTGCATGGCGCGTAGCGCTGACACGATGACGACCATGCCGCCCTTGTCATCACCAGCACCTGGACCAACGGCTTCATCGCCGTTCCGCATGAATTTTTGGAATGGGCTATCCGCTTCAAAAACGGTATCGAGATGCGCAATTAGCAAAAGTTTTTTCGCGCTCTTCTTGCCGGTCTTCGTCGCGACCAAATGTCCTGAACGCCCAGCCTTGGCCATATCAATCCAGGCAACCTTGAAGCCCAACGGCTCCAGCTCCGCGCGCATCATGTCACCAACCGTCTTTACGCCTGCGAAGTTCATCGTGCCTGAATTCTGGTTCACAAGCCGCTCGAGCAACGAAACCGAGCGGTCATACTCTGCATCGACGGTCGCTGCCATCTTCGCTTCCGGTTTGGACAATTGGGCATGTACGGGCGTTGCGATCGCCAAGAGAGCAACACCGCTTAACAATGACAGGGATTGGAATTTCATGACATACTCCTGAAGAACATCGTCATGATGTGCCGCGCTTTGGACGTTCCGGCAAGGGCATTGATGTGCGAAACTAAGCGGTCTGCTTTTTGGTCAAAACATACTCAAGAACGAAATGCGGCACCGTGAGCGTGGATATCAGAATGAATGCCGACCGGATGATGCCCATGTCCGTCGCAACTTCGCCCTGGTACAGGAACATCAATACGCCCAATCCCAATGACAGCGCGAATACGGCAGCAATTATCACTGCCTTTTTGACCGGAGACAGCGCGCCGGTTTCGCGCAAAGCATCCGCCATATGCCGCGGCGAGTGCAGCCCACAAAAGAATATGGCAAAGGCAACCAGCGGGGGCAGGAACAAGGCTGCAGTTATGCAGGCCAGCACCTCAAGTGCGCTTTGCGTGTCGTTGTGCCGGAATGCCCAATAGGCAAAGACAAGGCTGCCCAGGGCAGCTGGGACGGATGCCGCGCCAAGCAGTGCGGCGATAACTGCGCCATTCTGGCTACCCGTCAGCGCGGCAAATATGGCAGCGACGGCGTCAGGGCTGGCCAACGCGGGAAGTGCAACCAACGCCCATCCGACCATCATGGCCAAGAACGGGTCGACACCACTGCGCCAATCGCGGCTGAAATGGACGATCGAGATGAGAAGGAATGAGATAAGCGCAAGCTCAGGAAGTTGGAGCCAAAGCAGTATCATGAACGCCGCGCAGGCCAGATAGCTGGCTATGATCTTGGACTTCCCTGCCGCTCCCTTTTGCCCGAAATGTGCCGCTGCGATTTCGACGTCGAGCGTGCCGTGCGGGATACCTGCTAACACGATGGCTACAGCAGCAACCATGTTGACCGCGACGCTATCCATGCCGCCTAGAAGCCGGTCTACGATGATGAGCAGCAGTGTTGCCGCCGGAAGTGCCCACAGGCGCAACGGTTTCGGGAACGTTGCGCCTGCGAACTTCGGTATTATGATAGTGGTCATAAAAGAATGCGAGCCGCCGTAACGGCCCACAACCATGTCTTAACCAAATGCCTTGTCGCCGTATTCGGCCTGTGACTTGCGTACTGCGATCATGTAGATCAATACGCCGACGCCTGCCTTTGCGATCAAGTCAGCAATTGTGTAGCCGACCTGCACGCCTACGGTGATGTTTGAACCACTCAAGCTGGTGTACGGGATCATGTATACGATTGGGTAGAAACCCCACGATGCGAAGGTCAGCAAACGTGCCTTCTTTACCAATTCGCGTACATTTTCTGGCTGGCTGTTGATTGACGCGCCGAGGCCGGCAAACAGCTGCCACATGATGTAGACAAATGGTATCGCCGACAATGTGCCCCACAAGACGCGGGTCGGAATGTCTGTGGCGATTTCACCTGGGTAACCCAAGACAATCATGAGCGCTGCCGCGCCGCCAAGCTTGAACGACTTCGACACGGTTTCGTCTTGGCTCAAACGCATCACAAGGATGAGTTCGATAAGCAACAATGGCACGGTCAACAACCAATCGACGTAGCGATAGGCATCGTTAAATGCATAACCGCTTGCAGATACTACGCCGCCTTCGATGGAGTAGGCACCTTCCCAGCTCTGGAAAATGCGTAAATAGTGATAGGCTGCAATTGCGCAGACTAGGCCTGAAATGGTCAGTGCTGTCTTATATGCTGGTCCCACTTGCGAGCGACCAAGCCACAAAAACAGCGTTGTTGCCGCCATCGTGGCAAACGTAAATGAAAACGCGTTGTAGACCAATGAATATTGGCCAAATGATAGATCTTCCATGTCTTTTCCCTTGTGCGAACCCGTTGCGGATGACGGGTGGCGTAACGATAGACTTTGGGCTATGGGTCGCAACCTACCCTTTATACCATGTTTTGCCGATATTGCCGAAGGGCCGCGTTCTGTAAGATTATCGGCGCGCGACAAAGCCCGTGTAGGTCATCATTAGGAGGCAATGCAGTTGGTCGTCATTGACCGAATAACAGTGCGGTTAGACGCACTGATCGCCAATAGCCCGATTGCGTCGGTGATTAGCGACCCGCGTCAAAAAGATAATCCAATTGTTGCCTGCAACAAGGCCTTCATTGAGCTGACTGGTTATGCCGAAGATGAAATCGTCGGGCGCAACTGCAAATTTCTCGCGGGTCCCGCAACTGAGCCATGGCTAACGCAAGCGATCCGTAATGGGGTCGAGCGACATGCGCCTGTGCTCGTGGAGATCCTGAACTATAAACGCGATGGCACCCCTTTTCGCAATGCCGTGCTTGTCGCGCCAATATTTGACGATGAAGGCGAGCTTGAGTTTTTTCTCGGTTCGCAGGTGGAGCTTGAGCCAAATGCGCCTGCCACGCATGAAAATCGCCGTATAGCTGCCGCGTTAGCCGTCAAACAGTTGTCGCGCCGGCAACGCGAGGTTTTGGCCGAGATGGCGCTTGGTCACTTAAACAAGCAAATCGCATTCCGTCTTGGTCTGAGCGAGCAGACCGTCAAAATGCACCGTGCGTTGCTCATGGACCGCTTGGGTGCGGCGACGACGGCCGATGCTATACGCATTGCGGTAGAGGCCGGGCTTTAATCACAGCTTCTGCCGAGGCACCCGCTGATGCTGGCAGCAAGGAACCATTACCCTTTCAAGCAGTTATCTATTCACGAACAATTTACGTGAAAAGAGAACCTTATGAAAAGTCGTTTACTTCTCGCTGGCATCGCGCTGTCCATTTTGACACCGTCGGTTGCAATGGCGCAAGACGATGGTTGCCGCCGCGACAGCAATGGCCGGATTATCGGTACAGCTGTTGGCGCAGGCGCTGGCGGCATCTTGGGCAACGTCATTGCAGGACGTGGTGACAAAACTGAAGGCACCATCATTGGCGGCATCATCGGCGCCGTGCTTGGAAACCAAGTTTCGAAATCTGACCGCGGCGACTGCCGAAGCGCATATGGTTATTATGATCAGGAA
>JBKBTH010000017.1:3211-5186 GCA_046290915.1 Sphingorhabdus sp. | reverse complement strand
CGGTCGCTGGCATGCTACTGGCGTAAGCACCACCGACGCGCGCGGCTATTATGACCGCGATGGTCGCTGGGTCGAAGGCCAGCCAAATGGCTATTATGATAATGGCCGTTGGGTCGCTGCCAATAGCGACAGCAACAGTTCGGGTTACCTCGACCGTGATGGTCATTGGGTTCCTGCCTCGTCGGCTGGCTATTATGACCGTAACAACCGCTGGGTAGCTGGTACCGCCACCGGTTATTATGACAATAATGGTCGCTGGATTGCTGGCCCCACACGCGGGCGTTACGATGCACGCGGCCGCTGGATTGCAGGCGACACTGGTTACGCCAGCGAAAGCAACGGCAACTGGAATGCAGTCGAGCAACCGGGCTATTATGACTCAAACGGCCGCTGGCAGGCTGGCCGGGCTTATGGATATTATGATGCCCGTGGCCGTTGGGTCTCGACCCGTACCGACGGATATCAAGCCAACGACAATCGCCCGGATAACCAATATCGCCCCGGGACCGGGCAATATGACCTGAACCAGATGCCGAGCGACATTCCCACCCGTATCAGTTGGATGCGCGAATATGTCCGTGCGGCATTGCAATCGCGTCGTATCAGCCAAGCCAATGCGCAATATGCGCGGCGTGAGTTGACGGCCATTGATAGCCAGAACCGTATGTTCAACCGCGACGGGCGTTTCACCCAGCGTGAGCAACAGAATATCGACCGTCGTCT
This sequence comes from Sphingorhabdus sp., assembly GCA_046290915.1. Classification (GTDB taxonomy): domain Bacteria; phylum Pseudomonadota; class Alphaproteobacteria; order Sphingomonadales; family Sphingomonadaceae; genus Sphingorhabdus_B. The sequence goes on along the minus strand of JBKBTH010000017.1, from coordinate 4,463 downwards.
TGACCGCTTGACAACGCGCCTCGATAAAACATGGCGTCAAGCCCGCAGCTACTAAAGCCAAATGAAAAGGCCCGGCGGTCCCCCAACCACCGGGCCTTTTTCTTAGGTCGGAAAAAAGCGTTAGCCCTCCAAATAAAGCGTGCGCAGCTTTTTGACTTCGGCTGGGCCAACGCCCAATTCATTCGCCATGTATGCTTCGACACCGCCATATTCTTTATCGAGATATGCAAAAAACTGCACCAGATGCGATACGCCGCCTTTCGAATAAAGCGGCTCTGCTTGGACACCGCCGGGCTTTTTGGCGGCTGCCGCATAATATTGCACGATGGGATTATTGGGATGCTCCGTCGGATCGAGCGCAGACATTTCCCATTGTGGGCGACGGCTTGGTGTCGATAGATGATAGTCCTTGATGATAGTTTCCCGATCTACGCCCAGCGCTGTCAATATCAGCGCACTGGCCATACCTGTCCGGTCTTGGCCAGCGGAACAGTTATACATAACCGCGCCGTCATCCGCGAGCAGCCGAGAGAATATCGAACGATATTGCGGCTTCAGCAGCTTTTCCATGCCCACATAGACATTCTCGCCGTTACCTGCCGCAAAGTTGCGCATGAGCGGCTTGAGCGAGTAATCATTGCTGATGAAAAGGGCGCCAGTGCGGTCGTCAAGCTCGGTCGCGGCAACTTCGCGTTCCTCCAGCGAGCGCAAATCGATTATGGATTTGACTTGCAACCCGCTGAGCAGTGCATAGTCCCGTTCTGAAAGCAAAGGGAGTGCGCCGGAGCGAAAGATCTTGCCCCATTTCACCGTTTTGCCATTCGCGCCGACATAACCACCAACGTCACGGAAGTTGCTGCCTTTTTCAAGCGGGAGTAGCCGCTCGGCAATGACAGTCAGACTATTGTCGCCCCGATCGCGCAGGATCACATATTGCCGTTTTTCCGCTGGCAGCGAGACGGTCGCCTCGCCATTGCGGCTGCCCAAGATCACTGGTTTGGCGTCGTCGGCAAGCATCGGCGCTGCACTTACATAGACGTCAACCGGGTCGCTGTCCTGCCAGCTGACAAAGACATTTGACGCATCCTTGCGCAATACTTCTGCCTTATCGACCGCAAAAGCCGGACTGGCGGCGCTTAATCCCAGCGCGATCATGATGGTTTTACGCATAAACCTGTCTCCTTTTAGAAGCTGAAACGGACGCCAAACAGGTAACGGGCACCGATCTGTTCGACTTCGGTCGGCTGCGTTT
>JBKBTH010000017.1:0-2951 GCA_046290915.1 Sphingorhabdus sp. | reverse complement strand
GTCTGGCGAATGCCGCCGACCAGTTGCGTGTCATATTGTCCGTCGAGCAAAGTTACGTTGCCTTGAAAGCCAAAACCGTCAAGCGGCGAGGGCAGAAATGTAAATTGCTGCTGATAGTTGAATTCGACACCATATAACTTGCCATTTTCGCCGTTGAAGGTCGATGACAGAATGTAGTTCGAACGGTCGCGCCCGCCGAAATCGAATACATCGCTGCCCACCGGCTGCGCCGACTGATATAGCACATTGTCGACCCAGCGGTAGAACGCGGCAACCGACAGGATGCCCTTACCTGGCAAATAATATTCCAGGCTGCCATCGATCCCCCAGGTATATTCGGACTGGAGTCCAGGGTTGCCACCGCCAATGGTTCCAGGCGACGCGGTGTCGTTTATCGAGCTGCCGACACGGATTGCCCCGTAGGCCGGACGCGACACGCCGCGCTGGCCAGCGATACGGAATATCAGGTCGTCGCTAAGTTCAATCCGCGCATTGATGCTTGGAAAGAAGTCGGTGTAGCTTTGACGGATGGTTAACGGCGTATCGACCGCACCGATCCGCGCGAAGCCGCTATTGTCTAGTATGTAATGTTCGAGGCGAACACCGCCGACAATAGTGGCCGCACCCAAATCGGCGCGGGCCATTACATAAGCGGCTGCAGTTTTTTCGTCCTGTCCGTAGCGGTCGGTAGTCGGAACGTTGGCGGCAGAGTTGAACCTTCCAGCACGTTCAAGAGCGACCAGCAACGTATCAAGGTCGTTGCGCATCGCTCGGTTGTCGACATAATTGAGCGCGAAGCCCAACGGGAATTGTGTATCCCACGGACGGCTGGTGACATAGCTGTTCACGTTAAATGGCAGGCCAACGGTGCCGCCGAGTGCGCCGACTGCAGCGACGTTGGCGAATGAGAAGTTGTTGCCGTTAATAACGCGGTCGGCATAAAGCCCACCGGCGGACAAGGTGATGTCACCCATCTCTTTCGACAGATCAAGCTTCACGGTGTAGCTGTCGGAAACAGTTTCCTGTACCGCGCCGATCAATATAGCGCTTGCCGGATTAAGCGTAGCCTGATTGAAATTGGTTAGCAAAGGTCCTCGAACGAACGTTCCTGGGGTCGGCCCTGCCACCGTCTGGTACAACGTCACTATCGGAAAGCGCGGGTCGCTGCGGTCATATGTCAGCGATGGCGACGCAAGACCGCCCGAGGTGCTGGCCTGAACCAATGGCAGATAGCTGCTATTTTCGGTACGGGTGTAATTGAACTTGAACGCGGCGGTGAAACCGTCGTCGCCCTTGTACTCGCCGCCAATTGTGTTGATGAAATTGCGATTGCGATATTCGCCATAATTGAAGCTGCCGCGTAACGGTACGTTGACGAGGTCGCCGCTATTGAGGTTGCGGAAGCCGGCGGTCGCGCGATCGAGCCGGAGCTCATATTGGTTGCGCTGTTCGTCGTCGCTGAATTCGGTGAAGATCGTGCTCGCGAAGATCCGCTGGCCAATAACGGGCTCATATTCGACAGCGGCGAACAGGCCATTATTCCAACGCTCGATTTCATATTGGCGGATATCGAATTCGGTCGGACCGAAAGTGGTATCTACGGCGCTGGTTGGCGCATCGTACAAACCGACCTCACGGTTGTCAGTTAACTGCTTGCGACGATAGTGCGAGCCACCAGCGACGATGCCGAAATTCTCGTCTGCCCAAGAAATGCGTATTGAACCTTGACGCTGTTCGCCCTTGCCCTGATCCATAAAGCCATAGCCCACGTCGCCGCTGGCATGAAAGCCACGGTTAGCAAGTGGTGAGTAGGTCCGCAGGTCGATGTTCGCGACGATCGCATCGGCTTGCAAATCGGCGGTGAGCGATTTGTTGACCGATAGTTGTGAAAGCAAAACGGCAGGAACTGCGTCGAAACGGAATGCCCTTGTATCGCCACCTTCATCGACGCCAATTAGCGGAATGCCGTCGAGGCTGACCGAAGTCCAGCGGTTCGGTGCGCCACGAACTTGAATATAGCGCTCCTGCCCTTGGTCGCGCTGTACTGCGACAGCGGGAAGGCGCGACAATGCAGCGGCGCTGTTCTGGTCGGGAAAGCGGCCAACCGAGTCAGCAGCGGCGATGTCAACGAGGTTCAGCGCCTCGCGCTTGGCCCTGATCGAAGATTCCTGCGCGGCAACAATGGAGCCTGTCACAACGATTTCGCTGCCTGCTTCGTCTTCTGCTGGCGCGTCTTGGGCAAATGCTGGTTGGAACGCTACGCATGCCGATGACGCAGCAAGGGCAGTGAGCAGAATATTGCGCGAATTACGCAGATGCGCAGTGGACCGGATATGCATGAATGAGTTCCCCTTAATTTCGGGGTCGCGTTAATACGTGCTAACGACTCTTTCGTGCGATTAATTTGACGGTTTCAAAATTGCGCGACGTATAAGCGTCATAAAATTGCAAAGCTTTGCATTGTTCGTTGACGCACACAAAAAAGGCCCGGCGGTCCCCCAACCACCGGGCCTAAACTACTGATCCGATGCGTAGGATCAGTAGCTATAGTACATGTCGAATTCGACAGGGCTTGGCGTCATTTCCCAACGGGCGACGTCTTCCATCTTCAGTTCGATATAGCTTTCAATCTGGTCCTTCGAGAACACGTCACCCTTCAACAGGAAGTCGTGATCAGCGGCCAGACAATCCAGTGCCTCACGCAGCGAGCCAGCTACGGTTGGCACTTCAGCCAGCTCTGCTGGTGGCAAGTCATACAAGTTCTTGTCCATAGCTTCGCCTGGATGGATCTTGTTCTGAATACCGTCGAGGCCAGCCATGAACAACGCTGCATAGCACAGATACGGGTTGGCCATTGCGTCAGGGAAGCGGACTTCAACGCGCTTGGCCTTTGCACCGGCGCCATATGGAATACGGCATGAAGCCGAACGGTTGCGCGCCGAATATGCAAG
>JBKBTH010000178.1:0-4663 GCA_046290915.1 Sphingorhabdus sp. | reverse complement strand
ATAACGCGACAGCAAAGCGTCTTTCTGCGCCTTACGTTGCAATTGCCAGACGCCAAGGCCGATCATCGTTGCAACCGCAAGCGTGACCAATATCGTCGGTATGATGGGAAGGCGGTTCACTGCAGATCACTCTTTCCAGCTTCGCGCGCGCGGTTGCGATGCTCCGCGGCCAACAGCGCCGCTTTGGCCATGCGCAAGGTTATGACGGTAAGGGCGGCGGTAAACGGCACCCAAATGATGACATGCACCCAAAAGGGTGGGCGGACGGCTGAATCCAGCATCAACGCCAATACAATGATCAGCGCGCCGATCACCATAGTGAGCAACGCCGCAGGGCCGTCACCCACATTGAACGAACTGTAATCAAGTTTGCACTGCGAACATGTATCCGCAAAACGGCCAAGCCCTGCAAACAGCGTTTTACCTCCGCATCTCGGGCACAGACCAAAAAGGGCAGCCCGCAGGATGCTGGGCTGCCCTTCTGTAGTTTGCTCTAGCGTCATTTAAGCGTGAACTGGTGCGCCCCAGCCACCCCAAATGTAGATGCTGATGAAGAGGAACAACCAAACCACGTCAACGAAATGCCAATACCAAGCCGCAGCTTCAAAACCGAAGTGCTGCTTTGGCGTGAAGTGGCCTTTGTAAGTACGCGCAAGGCACACTGCCAAAAAGATGGTGCCGACGACAACGTGGAAACCGTGGAAACCAGTCGCCATGTAGAACGCCGTGCCATAGTTGAGACCGCCAAAGGGGAAAGGTGCTACAGAATATTCATAAGCCTGAATGGCGCTGAACAGCAGACCAAGCAGAATCGTCGCCCAAAGACCTTTTTTCAGGCCTTCACGGTCGCCATGAATGAGCGAATGGTGTGCCCAAGTGACGGTCGTACCCGAACACAACAGGATCAATGTGTTGAGCAACGGCAGCTTCATCGAGTCGAGAACTTCAAGACCCTTTGGCGGCCACTGCATCAAAGCCGCTGCGCCTTCCTGGCCAATCAGGTTGGTGACGGTAAATGCGTGCGTCTCGGCATCTTTTACGATCTCGAGCGGCACGGGGAACAACGAATAATCAAACCATGCCCAGAACCAGCCCACAAAGAACATGACTTCCGACGCGATGAACATGATCATGCCGTAACGCAGGTGAAGCTGAACCACAGGAGTATGGTCCCCTGCCTGCGCTTCGGTCACGACATCGGACCACCATGCGTAAAACGTGTACAACACGCCGATAAGACCAAGGCCGAAAATAAGGCTGCCATAACCGAACTGCTCAGGATGCAACCACATCACCAAGCCGAAGAACATCGTCAGAGCCGAAAACGAACCCAAAATGGGTGTGATGCTCGGCGGCAGAATATGATAATCGTGATTTTTGGCACCCGCCATGGTCAATTCCCTGTAGTCTTAACGTGGTAAGATTGCCTTAGCTTCCGTTCGCCGCCTGGTCCACCGTGTTTGGCTTCTCAACGGGGTAGAAGGTGTAGCTAAGCGTAATTTCTTCGATGTCTTTGGTTTCCGGGTCAGTCATAATCTTTGGATCGACATAGAATAGAACGGGCATACGGACCTGTTCACCAGGTTGGAGCGTTTGCTCCGTAAAGCAGAAGCACTGAATCTTGTTGAAATACTGGCCTGCGAGCGCTGGCGTAACGTTGAACGTAGCGGACCCTGTAACGGGCTCATTCGAAAGATTTTTGGCGAGGAATATCGACATATCCTTCGCACCAATGCTCACGGTCTCCGTGGGACGTTCAGGTTTGAATTCCCACGGCAAGCCGCCCCGTTGATTTGCGTCGAAACGCACAACGATAGTTTTCGTGCTTACTGCCACTGTTGCTGCTTGGGCCGCATCAACGCGCATCGTTGTGCCGCCGAAGCCGGTTACCTGACAAAACAGGCGGTATAGCGGAACTGCCGCGAAACCGACGCCAACCATAGAAACCGCAAGCGCGCCGGCCAAAAAGGCTGTTTTGGCATTTGATTTCGCCATCAGCCCCAGACCCCCACTTTAACAACGGTGATCAGGAAGAACAGGATGCAAAGCCCAACCAGAGCAACACCCATGATTCGCGAGCGTGCGGCCTGGCGTTTCCGGATCAGCGCGGTCTCTTCGACCGTATAGGGTGCGTGTTCAGGCTGTGTCATGCGATCACCATCCGATCAAAAGCGAAAAGGGCAAACAGAAGAAACAAGTACAATATCGAAAAAGCGAACAGCTGTTTCTCCGGTTTCATCGCCGCAGCGTCGGTTGCTTCGTTTTGCCATACACGGAATGCGAGGACGAGGAATACCCCGCTCAACAACATGGAAGTCACACCGTAGAGCCAGCCGCTGTCGCCGAGGAAAAACGGCAATACCGCCGCGCCCGCCATCGGGAAGCTGTAGCCGAATATCTGGTTGCGCGTAACGCGTTGGCCCTTCACATTCGGCAACATCGGAATGCCAGCCGCGCCGTAATCCGTCTTCATAAACAAAGCGAGGGCCCAGAAGTGCGGCGGCGTCCACAAAAAGATGATGGCGAAAAGCAAAACCGGCAGGAAGGTAATATCGCCCGTTACCGCCGCCCAACCAATGAGGGGCGGAAACGCACCAGCGGCACCACCGATGACGATGTTTTGCGGTGTGTTTGGCTTAAGCCAGATTGTGTAGACGATGGAATAAAAGAATATCGAGAACGCAAGCAAACCCGCGGACAACCAGTTTACGGCAACACCCATGATGCCCACGGAAAAGGCAGCAAGTGCAATCCCAAAGTGCAACGCTGCATCGCGGTCCATACGGCCTGCTGGCAGTGGCCGACGTGAGGTCCGCGCCATTTTGGCGTCGACGTCGGCTTCGTACCACTGGTTCAGTGCACCACAAGCACCTGCGCCAAGAGCAATGCACAAGATTGCCGTAAAGGCGATGATCGGATGGATATTGCCAGGCGCTGCCAGCAAACCGCACAAAGCGGTAAACACGACAAGCGACATAACTCTGGGCTTGGTTAAAGCCCAGAAGTCACGCCATTCGGCGGGCATTAATATGTCACGCGCTGCGGTTGTCATGTCCGTATCCAAACGCCTTAAAGCTTTGAAGCGGCGAACCGCTGCCGGTTACTTGATAACCGGCAGCGTTTCGAACTGGTGATATGGTGGAGGGCTTGTCAACGTCCACTCAAGCGTTGTCGCGCCTTCACCCCAATAATTGTCTTCAGCGCGGCGACCGGCCACCAATGACCAGATCACGTTGACGAAGAAAATCAAGATACCAAAGGCCATGATGGCATAGCCAGTCGACGCAACGCCGTTCCAATAGGCAAATGCCTCTGGATAATCGGGGTAACGACGCGGCATACCGGAGTTTCCGAGGAAGTGCATTGGGAAGAACAATACGTTCACGCCAACGAAGAACACCCAGAAGTGCAGATGGCCAAGGAATTCGTTCAAGTGACGACCCGACATCTTGCCAAACCAGTAATAGAAGCCAGCAAAGAGCGAGAAGACCGCACCAAGCGACAACACATAATGGAAGTGGGCGACGACATAATATGTGTCGTGCAAGTTATCGTCGAGGCCACCGTTGGCAAGCACAACACCCGTTACGCCACCGACGGTGAACATGAAGATGAAGCCCATTGCCCAAACCATTGGCGTTTTAAAGCTGACCGAGCCACCCCACATCGTGGCGATCCAGCTGAAGATCTTGATACCGGTCGGTACCGCAATGACCATCGTTGCCGCGGTGAAATACATCTTCATGTCAACGCTCATGCCCGTGGTGAACATGTGGTGCGCCCAGACAACGAAGCCGACGACACCAATCGCGACCATGGCATAAGCCATACCGAGATAACCGAAGACTGGCTTGCGGCTGAACGTTGCGACGATCTGGCTGATGATGCCAAAGCCTGGCAAAATCATGATGTACACTTCAGGATGTCCGAAGAACCAGAACAGATGCTGATACAATACAGGATCACCGCCAGCAGCAGCATCAAAGAATGCGCCGCCAAAGTTACGGTCAACCAGAAGCATTGTGATTGCAGCAGCCAAAACAGGCAATGCAAGCAACAGCAGGAATGCGGTTACAAGAACAGACCATACGAACAGCGGCATTTTGTGGATGGTCATCCCTGGCGCGCGCATGTTGAAGATGGTCGTGATGAAGTTGATCGCACCAAGGATTGATGCGGCACCCGCAAGGTGAAGCGAGAAAATCGCCATATCGACTGCCGGCCCGACAGAACCAGATGTCGAGAGCGGAGCGTAAACCGTCCAGCCGGTACCTGCACCGAGGCCTGTACCACCTGGTACAAAGCTTGAGCCAAGCAACATAATGAACGCCACAACAGTCAACCAGAAGCTGACATTGTTCATGCGCGGGAACGCCATGTCCGGCGCACCAATCATGAGCGGCACGAACCAGTTACCAAAGCCACCGATGATGGCAGGCATGACCATGAAGAACACCATGATCAGGCCGTGGGCAGTGATCAGCACGTTCCACATATGATAGGCTTCGTCCAAAGACGCTTCCTTACCGGCCATCATGGATGCCCAGCCCTGAAGATACTGGATGCCTGGCGCAGCCAATTCCATGCGCATGAGGCCTGAAATAGCGCCGCCGACGATCCCTGCGAAAATCGCAAAGATCAAATAGAGCGTGCCGATATCCTT
>JBKBTH010000177.1:0-4691 GCA_046290915.1 Sphingorhabdus sp. | reverse complement strand
GTGCCAAACCACGCGTCATTTGACGGATTGAAGATAAAATCAGGGCGATTGTTGCGATCAACGACTTGGCCTGAGAAAATCATTTCATAACAAATCTGGATGCCTATTTTGACAGGCTTGCCGTTCAGCATGACCGTCATGGTGCGGGCGCCGGGACCCGGCCAGAAATCAAGATCGCCGGGTACAAGCCGCGCCAAGCCCAAAGGCCGTAGCAACCAAGGCAGTGGCAAATATTCGCCATAAGGCACAAGATGCGCCTTGTCATAATGGCCCAAAAGATTGCCATTGGCATCCATCGCCGAAACGCTGTTGCGTGCAGCGACCAGTTGGCCCTTATCAATCACCAGCCGGTTTGCGCCAGTCGCCAGAACGTCACCTTCGCCCATGAGGGTCGTAAGCCGCGCGCGCGCGCCAGCCGCGCTTTCACCCGGTTGCCCCTGATAATAACGGTAGGGGTAACCCGTTTCGAGGTAGTCCGGAATCGCAGCCTCTGGCCACAAGATGAGGCGCGGGCCTTGATCGGGCATCGGGCGGCTGTTCATCGCCAGCTTGGCAAAATTAATCGCGTCATAGCCCGGCGCATATTTGTCGGCTTGGGAGATGTTGGGTTGCGCAATGGTGAGTGCGGTGTCGGTCCGAACCGTTCGTTGCGGGCCAAACATGTAATCGATGAGCGGCGGGTGCAGTGTCACGATCATCACAGGTAGAACAAAAACTGTGCCGAACGCGATCCCGATCCAACTGCCCGATTTGGGCATTCCGACAGCAAACCGCGGCGAGACAATATATCGCATGGCGAACAATAGTGCCCCGGATATCAGCACCACAATACCCGAAAGACCATAGGTTCCGATGTTGTGAATGAAAAGTTGTGGAATGCCGGTTTCAATCAGCGAAACACTGAGCGGATTCCAGACATAACCAGTAAACACCCAACTGCGCAGCCATTCGGTGATGATCCATAAGCCGGCAAAAGCGAGGACGAGGGGAATGCTCGCCGTCCTATTCAAACTGTCGTCACTCCCGCGCAGGCGGGAGTCCAACTCCTGCCCCTCAGGTTCAATCGACAGTTCCGGCGTTGGATTCCCGCCTTCACGGGAATGACGAACGTTTTGCGTTATGAGCCGATTGATCCAATAGGCCCCAGCCGCCGCCAAAGCCGGATAAACCGCCAAATACAGTGCCAACGCGAATACCGCGATATAACCCAGCCAGATCGGCATTGCGGCCTGAAACGTAAAAGCGACCGCAATCCATTGATTGCCAAAGGTGAAATGGCCAAGCCCGAAAAACCACCCGAGCATGAAGGCGCTTTTTGCACTCTGCGCGCGCGCGATCAGGTGGATGAGCAATGCGAAACAGGCAAGTGTTAGCGGCCAAAGCCCCCAAGGTTCAAATCCGTAAGCTGACAATGCGCCAGCGCCGACAGCGGCCCAGCGGGGAAATTTGTGGAGCAGGGCCGAGATTTTCTGCATCGCCCGCCTTTGCCCGCCATATGTGACAAATGCAATCGGCCAACCATCGTCGTTGCTTGCGGTTCAGGCTTTCGCTGCTAATTCATCGCCATGATTATTTTTGCTTATGCGCTCGCAATTTCGACACCATCCGCCCTCACGGAAACGCATCAGTCGGATATCGCCTGTGTTGCGACACTCGCTACCTTGGCGGAGCGACAGAGGATTGGCAGCGCACCATCCGATTTACCCAATGTTGGGCCATCGGGAAAGCGCTGGGCCGGCATAGTCGGTAGCCGCATAACTGAACAAAGCGGGCAGCCACGCGAACTGGTGGCGGTGGCAATGGCCGAAGCAGCGAAAGCCGAATTTGAGCGCCCAAGCGATCCGGCGCAAATTAACAAATGTGCGCTGCAAATGTCGGCTGAACTCGCTAATGCGGATGTTCCCGATCAACCACTTCCAAAACCGGTGAAATCAAAATGAGCTTACGCCCCTTCCATTTGGCCTTTCCTGTCCGTGACTTATCAGAAGCACGCCGCTTTTACGGTGAAATCATGGGCTGTCCTGAAGGGCGGGCGTCAGACCATTGGGTCGACTTCGATTTTTTTGGACACCAGATCGTAGCGCATCTTGATGCGAACGCGAACGCGGTTTCCACGCACAATCCTGTGGATGGCCACGACGTGCCGGTGCCCCATTTTGGAGTCGTCCTGACGATGGACCAATGGGAATTGCTGGCGGCACGGGTGACTGCCGCTGGTATCAGCTTTGGCATCGCGCCACATGTTCGGTTCAAGGGCGAGATTGGCGAACAGGCCACCATGTTCTTTTGTGACCCAAGCGGCAACGCGCTGGAGTTTAAGGCATTCGCCGACGACGCAAATTTGTTCGCGCGCTGATTATTCCGGAATTTCCGGCGCCGCCGGTTCGCTCGTCTCGCTCTTTTCATTTTCAAACGTCATCGACGGCTCGCCCGTAATGGCCGGAACTTCTTCGATTTGCGGTGTGGCAACGGGTATATCGTTACTTGCCTTCTGAACATCTTCTGCAGGGGCCGGCTTTGGTGCCTCCGGAGCAACAGCTTCCGTAGTCTCAACCGGCGCGACAGATTTGCTTTGTTCAGCATCCAAATAAGATCGCGCGGCCATGGCCACCACCACAATGATAGCGATGACGGCGATGAAAGTGACGATTTTGCGTGAACTGCTGTCCATGACTGAATCCCAATAATGTAAATAACGCGCGTTTAGCGATGCTAGTTTGCTTAGATCGTTTTGACGTTCGAGCAAATATCACTCTTGGCAGCACCATTACCAGCGAGCATCGTAAACGCAAAAAATCCGCCGACAACAGCGACAAGAAACGCTGCAGTAACCCATGCCAGATATTTGTCGATAAAGGCTTTGATCGGCCGTCCAAACTTCCAGAACAAAAATCCGACCAGCATGAACTGGAATGCCCGGCTCAACACGCTTGCCCAGATGAAGGTGAACAAGTCCATTTTGATAAATCCTGCGGTCAAGGTCAGCAGCTTGAACGGAATGGGTGTTGCGCCTTTGATCAAAATGATCTCGGCACCGAATTCACGCAGATAACAAGCGGCGGCGGGAAAGCTGTCCCACAGGCCAAGCGCCTTCAGCAGGGCCGTCCCGATGGTCTCATATGCAAAATAACCAATTGCATACCCAAAGAGCCCACCCATCACCGATGCTATTGTGCATACGGCGCCATACCGCAACGCTTTGTCCGGACGCGCAAGGCACATCAGCCCTAGCAGCGGATGTGGCGGTATGGGGAAGAACGAACTTTCGACAAAAGAAAACAGGAACAGCCAGCGTTCGGCATGGGCGTGCCCAGCTTTTTCCATCATCCATTCATAAAGGCGTTTTAACATTATGTGCGGCGTTAAGCCGCGAACGTTAGCAAGTGCAAGCTTTTAACCTGCGGGCGCATTCCGTTCATTGCCCGCATCAGTCGCCTGCGTGGCTTCACCTGGTGGTGCGAACATGAAATATCCGGCAATCACGATGAACAATACCATCAAGGCTTTCAGCAGGTCACGCATATCCTGCGCACGCAACCGCCGCTTGGACTGTTTACGTGACGGCAATGGTTTCCCAGCAATGTCGAGAATAGTGGCCATTGGATACTCCTTGGCCAACAAAACCAAATCGCGCCGCTTATGTTCCGGAAATTCAATTCATTCCGGCGCAATGACGGGATTTTTTATGCGCATGACTTGGCCATAGGCCCAGCCGATACCGATCAGCGCAATTCCAAGGCCAAGGAAGGAGAAGATGCGCAACAGCCCCGTGAGCGCTGCTGCATCCACCAGAAATACTTTGAAGGTGACCACCGTCAGCAGCAAAAGTCCGGCAAAACGTAACAGCTTGAGTTCATGGCGAATGCCCAAGAACAGCCATGCGACCGACAAAAGCATGAATGCGGCGGAATAAGCGTAATTTTCCGAATTGCTGACATCGGCGCCCGAGAGAAGATTGCCTTGGAACGCCTGCCGGACGGTAATGCCGGTCGCGACGATCATCATGCCAAGCGACAACCCCTTGGCGGGTGCGCGCGCGGGCAAGGGGTCCGCGAGTATCCAAAGCCATGCGGCCAATGCGGCAAAATGCGCCGTGGCCAAATTCGCGATGGGGACCGGGCCAACGGCTTGCGGGTCGAACAACGGGTTGTGGACGATCAGGTCAAACCAGATAACCCGGAATATGCCGATTCCGGTCAGGACGAGTGCCGCGCTGTGCAAATGTGGCAGGGCAGGCCGCTTGTCCGACTGCGCAAATGCCAACCAACCCAGACCAAAGAAGAACTGCGTGATGAACGCGCGCTCGGCAAATCCCAACCGGATGAAATCCGAAGGGGAGGTTATGGCTGCAATTTGTTTGGCGAGGAGCCACACAAACGCGGTGACGCCAGCCCCGCCTGCGATAAGCGCGACTTTACGGGTTCGCTCACTCGCTGCGAAGACCGGAGTCCATGCAATCGCCCCAATCAGCAATGCTGGAATAAAGGTTGTCCGGACGGCATCTGAAAGTCGGGGCAAGCGGCTCAAGACGGCGCCCGCGCCCGATAAAGAGGCTCCGACGGCATCCAGAAACTGATATGAAAATGCGATGGTCGTGACGATAGCGACAGCGAGCGGTATCAAGCTCATCCGGCGTTCCAAAACACCTTGGGTGACCTTTGCCCATGCCGCGATACAAAGCGCGATGACTG
>JBKBTH010000176.1:2254-4692 GCA_046290915.1 Sphingorhabdus sp. | reverse complement strand
TTCGGACAAGCGGCTTTTTTAATGGACCCACTGGAGCCCGATCAAGACACGCCGGGGGATGCGATTGCTTCCGGGTGTCACATATTCATAATGCGATTTGTGGAACAGGTTACTGCCCGACACGGATAACTGTAGCGCGTCGGTGACCCGCCAACCTAGTCGCGCGTTCAGTTCGGTATATGCCCCAACCCGAGGTTCTGGACGCTTGCTGATATAGCGCAAGTCTGCATCAAGTGTGAGGCGCTGGCCAATGTTCATTGAAGAGCGGAGCGACGCCTGATGCTTAGGATCGTTGCGCGTTTGCGACACACCTACCAACTCAAGTGCACCGGGCTTGAAACGAAAATTGCCCAGCAGCAGACCGTAATGCGCCGATAGCCGCCACCAGCCGGACACGTTGAAATCCGCCCATGTCTCAAGCCCGTAGGTATGGCCCTCGATCTGGTTATCCCACATCAAGGGAAGAATGGTTGCGGGTGTTATGTTGATCGTACGCAAGTCGTCATAGACATTGTAAAATGTCGAGACCGAAAGCGAAATGTCTGGCGTTGGCTGCAACCGAGTGCCCAATTCAAAGGCAGAGACTTTTTCAACTTTGTAATCGGGGTTGCCGACCAAAAATAAGGAATTGCCAACAGTTTCGACGACTTCGGTATCAAAAGGCGTCGGTGACCGGATCGCCCGCGATGCGGCGGCCCAAAACAATGTGTTCGGTCTCGGCTCCCATGCAAGCCGCACATTTGGGAGCAACGTTGTGCCTGTATAAGGCCCGTTCTCAAGCTTGAGTCCAAGCGTTGCCTTTAATGTTGGGGTTACCGAAATGGTGTCTTGTGCAAATATATTACCGAGTTTGAGCGACCGGGATGCGGGGGAAAACGCCAGTCCGCCGGTTTGAAAAGTTTCAAACTGGCTGATGCGAATTCCGCCGCCAAATACGAGCGCGTGATTCGCGCTGTTTACGCTCTTTTGCGCGTCGAGGTCGTAATTCTCGACTCCCAAATCGACGCCATTGGCCTCATTTCGGCGGGTTAGCCGATCATAATAAGCTTGAAGCTGAAACTCGCCATTCTCGTTCGTCCTTGTCCACCGCGCCAAAACATTGCTGCCACGAACGATCTGGTTGGTGGACGTGCCTTGATTGATTTTGGCTTTGAAAATGTCGCCTTGGAATGCGATCGCGTCATTTGGTGCGGCATTCCAATCCACACGAAATCCGCCCTGAATGCGGTTCCAGTCGTCATTCGCGCCGGTACCCGTGTCCGTCTTTGTTTCATCAATGCGGAATGCTTTGGTGTAGAAGCGATATTTAACGTCGGCGCCCAGCGTGCCGCCATATCGAAGGCCGACAACCTTTTCCTGATTGCCGATTGCCACGTCTGCCATTGTGCCTTGGGTATCGGCGGCGTTGCGCGTGATGATGTTGATTACGCCCGTAACCGCGTTGGCGCCCCATAATGTCGCGCCGGGACCGCTGATGACCTCAATCCGGTCAACATCGGTCAGCAGGACATCCTGCGCATCCCAATAAATTCCCGAAAACAAGGGCGAATAGACACTGCGCCCGTCAATCAGGATCAATAATTTGTTGGGGAAATTCTGCGCGTTGTTATTGCCTGACATCCCGCGCGCGGTGATCACATATTGGCTCGCGCCCGTTTGCGCGACTTGAAGATTGGGGGCCAACCGAAGCGCTTCCGGAATGGTCTGGGCGCCGGAACGCGCGATGTCTGTTTGCGATATCACATATATCGCCGCTGGCGCTTGGCTCAGCTTGCCATCGGTTTTCAAAACTGAAGACACATTTACGTCGGACAGCTCCTCCAACGACAAATGGCGCAAATCGCTCACCGATTGCGCTTGGGCCGCTGTATTTAAGAATAAAAGGGTAGCTGTTGAAACTGTGGCGATAGCCATTATGCCCGCCCGGCCCGCGAATGCCATGTACCTCCCCCTTCATCAACGACCATTTTTTTCGATAGATGTAAACAACCGTAACAATGGCTTTGTTCCGGGACATTTTGGATCTTTAAAATTGAGCCTCATCCAGCGATGGCGGCGCGAATACACGCCGAAGCACCTGTCGTCGGAGTTCCTTCTGAGTGGCCCCGACAATTGATGGTAAACAAAAAATAAAGACGGAACCGGTCGCAAAAGCGGGTGTTGTGGACTGTAACAATATGACGCGTGCAGTCAGCGGGAAGCAACATGAACTTACAAGAATCACCGGTGCATCACGGGCACCTGCAACAGCGACATTACGTGCGTGCCGATGTAAAGATTATCGCAGATATCCGTGTTTCGGGTGGCCTGCGAAACAAGGTGCGCATGGTCGATCTGTCCCGTTCCGGATTCCAGATGGAATGCTTGGCATATATTCCCACTGACCGGCCGGTATATTTAACAATGCCAGGGTTCGTTCCCCTAGAATGCGCCATCGC
>JBKBTH010000176.1:0-2154 GCA_046290915.1 Sphingorhabdus sp. | reverse complement strand
CCACTTCATGAGGCGATTTTCGAACATATCATCATGGAATATCCCGACTTTATTCAAACACCAGACTATCTCTGATATTGCATGCTTTCATTTCGGGTGACACGTCTCACTTGATCCTTACGCCACGGCCAGCCAATGTCGGTGCGGAGTATGATTGGGGGAAGCAATGACGAAGCGCTTGGTATCTGGATTGGCGCTGATAGCGGCCATAGTTGGGCAAACGACTGCAGCGGTGTCAGCACCTATCGTCATGAGCGAAACGGAGGCTCAGGCACCCGCGCTGCCACCCATATTGAACGCACGAGAGAGGGCTGCGACCGAAAATCGCATTTTAGCCGTGCGGCTAGATACTATCATCCCTGCAATTATGCGCGAGCAGGGCATTGATATGTGGCTGATGGTGGCGCGCGAATATTTTGAAGAGCCAGTGGTCGCTTCGATGCTGGATGCAGAGAATATGCATGCACGTCGTCGCACGATCTTGATATTCCACGATCCGGGTAACGGGAAGCCGATCGAGCGCCTGACCGTTAGCCGCTATGGTCTTGGCGGCTTGTTCGCGCCTGCTTGGGACTCAAATAAGCAGCCAGACCAGTGGCAGGCGGTTGCCGACATGATCGCTACGCGCGATCCGGTTAAAATTGCCATCAACACGTCTGATCTCTATCAATTCGCTGACGGCATGACGCTTAGCCAATATGAAAAGTTCACTGGCGCGTTGCCCGCTTCGTTGCGGTCACGGATCGTCAGTGGCGAAGCGCTTGCTGTTCGCTGGCTTGAAACGCGTACGCCTGCCGAGATGGAAATTTACCCCACTGTCCTGCGCACCGCCCATGCGGTAATCGCTGAAGCATTTTCACGCGCGGTGATCACGCCGGGGGTGACAACGGCGGAGCAGGTGCAATGGTGGTATCGGGACCGGCTGCTTCAGCTTGGCCTTGAACCATGGTTCCACCCTTCGGTCGCGATCCAGCGGGCAGGTGCCAAGGGTATGTTGGAAGGCGCTGAAGTCATTCAGCCAGGCGACCTGCTATGGACAGATTTCGGCATTACGTACTTGCGGCTTAACACCGATACCCAGCACCTGGCTTATGTGTTGAAACCGGGCGAGAGCGAAGCACCTGCTGGCCTCACGCAGGGGCTGTCGAATAGCAACCGGGTACAGGATATCCTAATCCGTCAGTTTGCTGTCGGACGCAGCGGGAACGCGGCGTTGGCGTTGGCGCGGGCAGAAGCTGTGGCGGCTGGACTTGATCCGTCGATTTATACGCATCCGATTGGCTTACATGGCCATGGTGCCGGGCCGGCCATTGGCTTTTGGGACAACCAGAATGCTGATCCAAGGGGTGGTGGGATGATTAACGCCAATACAGCCTGGTCAATTGAGCTCACAACTTATGCTGCCGTACCCGAATGGGGTGGGCAACGCGTCGATTTTCGCAGCGAAGAGAACGCGTTTTTTGATGGCCAAAACGTCCGCTTCATTGATGGACGCCAAACCGAAATTACCCTGATCCCTTCAGGGCCATGATGCCACCACAGCGCACAGCATAAGATATGCGTTGCGCGCACGAGCGAATAGCACACTGTCGTTACCGCGCCTCGCTTTGGCGCGTTGGCAAATTCATGCAAGCTTCGTTCATCTTGTAAATTCTACGCATCGGATAGTTCCAAACAAGGAGAACGATTGTGAAGAAGATGATATGTGCATTGGCAGCCACCATGCTGGTTGTTCCCGCCGCCGGTGTCCTCGCCGCCGACCAATTTTCAGTTTCTACGGCGAAGCCTGCCTATACAGCTGACATTTCTTACCAAAACCGGGAAAATTTTCGCAGCTGGCGCGGCAAGGACGGTCGGACATATTGTCGTCGGAAAAACGGCACAACTGGCCTGGTAATCGGCGCAGCCGTTGGCGGCATTGCTGGCAACAAAATTGCCGGTCGCGGTGACAAGACCGTTGGCACAATCATCGGCGCAGCCGGCGGTGCATTGCTGGGTCGCGAAATCGACAAGGGCAAGCGCCGTTGCCGATAAGCGCATAAGCCGCTGCGCGAGAAATCCACTTACTTGCGCGCGGTTGATACATGTTCGGCATCGTCTGAGAGGGCGGTGCCGTTTTTGTTGTGTCTTAAGTTGACCAGCGCACCACGCGCT
>JBKBTH010000175.1:0-4707 GCA_046290915.1 Sphingorhabdus sp. | reverse complement strand
ATGGGACCGGCCATGATGACGGCAATGCGTTCGGGGGCGATCAGTGCGAATTGTTTCGGGACCAATTCGCCGACGACCAATGACGCATAAGTCGTAATGCTAATGACGATTCCGAAACCTAAAGTTTCAGCCCATGCGCTGCCAACGCCCAAAAGCGCGATTCGTTCAGCAACGGGTCCTCCTAACGTGGAACCAGAATAGGCACCGGCGATGATACCAATCAGCGTAATGCCAATCTGTACGGTCGACAGAAACTTGCCCGGGTCGCGTCCAAGCCGAAGGGCTGCGGATGCGCCGCGCTTTCCGTCTTCCGCCATGGCCTTTAATTTCGCCGTGCGCGCTGAAACGATGGCAAGTTCAGACATGGCAAACACACCGTTCAGGGCAATGAGAGCCAATATCGTCGCGGCATCAAACCACGGAAAAGGATGAAGAGGTTCCATAGGGACCCCATTCCCATAGGGCCAACGCCAGCGCTTTGGCAACAAAATGCCGAAAAATGTGTTGTGGTCAAAAGATGTAACCGCTCAAAAAATAATCTCAGGTTCATCATTGGGGTCGCTAATGGGGCATCCTAGTTGAAAGGGAAAATTATGAAAAAAAATCAATTGATAACGCTGTCATTGATGGCTGCAATGCTGCCGCTATCGGCCTGCGTCACTGATCCGGAAACCGGTAATCGCACGATTTCGAAAGCTGCGCTTGGCGGCGTCGGCGGGGCATTGGGCGGATATTTGCTAGGCGACCTAATCGGTGGCCGCCGTGATCGCACTGAAAAGATTGTTGGCGCCGGTATTGGTGCTTTGGCCGGTGCGGGCGTTGGCTATTATATGGACGAGCAAGAACGGAAGCTTCGTCAACAAACTGCGGGCACAGGCATCAACGTTATTCGCGATGGTGATAACCTTGTCCTCGATATGCCTTCGGAAGTTACCTTTGGTGTCGATAGCTCGAACATCGATGCGGGCTTCCGCAACACGCTGGATCAGGTTGCATCCACACTAACGCAATATGAAAAAACCTATGTTGACGTGATGGGCCATACCGACTCCACCGGTTCGGATGCGTATAACCAGTCGCTTTCGGAACGCCGTGCATCGGCTGTTGCAAGCTATCTGACCTCACGTGGTGTTCAGTCAGCGCGTCTTGCGACGCGTGGCTATGGTGAGAGCCAACCAAAAGCGAGCAATCTTGATGAAACCGGTCGCGCGGCAAACCGCCGTGTCGAAATCCGGCTTGTACCTGTTACGCAGGGATAATTCTGGTTTAGACCGGAACGCCCTGTAGCAATTTGGGCAACGCGCCACTTTCGCCTCGTGCCTCGGCCATGAAAAATGCCTTGGCCGGGGCAGCGCGTTGCACCATTGCCATCCCGAAACGCCGGACCGCAGACGCGGTTTTGCCGGGAATGGAAAAAAGGCGATTCAAGCCATCGGTAGATACCGCGATGAGCAATGTATCGATGCTGCGCCACCGGCTGTAACGGTCAAGCAACTGCGCATCACCGAAATCAAGGCCAAGCCGCATCCCGTCGACCAATACTTCAGTCAACGCCGCAACATCACGCAGGCCAAGGTTCAATCCCTGACCCGCGATGGGGTGAATGCCATGTGCGCTGTCGCCGATGAGCACCAGCCGTTCCGCAGTGATATTCGCCGCATGGTGGAACCCGAGCTTATATGACGATAAAGGCGCAGCGATTTCAACCTGCCCCAATATCCCGCCCATCGCCTTTTCAAGCTCGGCAGCATATCCGCGCGGCGACAATTTCATATAGCCTGACGCATCCGCGGCATCGACTGACCAGACGATGGCTGAACGGTGCCGTCCGTCGTCCGCATCCAACATCGGCAGCACGGCAAATGGGCCTGACGGATAAAAAATCTCGTAAGCAATATTGTTGTGGGAATGTTCGTGGAAGATCGCACCGACCATTGCACTGTGGTCATATTGCCAGTGCGCAATATTAATTCCCATCTCCTCACGCGTCTGGCTTTGGCGGCCTTCAGCAACAATCATCAGGTCAGCGGTCAGCACTTTGCCGTCGTCCAAATGGACGGTTGCGCAACCCGAATCCTGCGACTTGCTGATGATGTTAGCCGGCATGTGCAATTGGATCGCATCGCTTTCCAGTGCCGCGTTGTATAACACCCCACGCAAATAGCGGCTTTCAAACATTTGGCCGAGGAAGCCGTCATCTTCGGCTGGAGCGAAATCAAGCGATCCGGGCTTCAGGCTATCACTCACCCAAATCTTTTCAATCGGGCAGCCTTTTCCGGTCAATGCTTCTCCCAATCCAATAGCCTCGAACAGTTTGTAGCTTGAGCTGGATATGGCGAAAGTGCGGCCGTCAAAGGCTGCCTGCAACATGCTCGCTTGATCTGCGCGGTCGATGACATGGCTGGTGATGCCATGTGAAGCCAATGCCAGCGCTTGCGTAAGCCCGATGAGCCCACCGCCGATGATGATGACGTCTGCCTTGTGATTCATACTATCTCTATGCCGCAACCGACCGGCGGACTCAAAGGAGGATTTTGACTGTAGCGCGCCATATTCAGTGGCAACCTTTGTCCTGTAATACTTGACGGCGAGTCCAGCGAAGGCGAAAAGGGGGCATTCGGCCATTGACGGCCACCCAGATATGGCGTTTTAATCATGGCCTCGCGCGTTTCTAAATTCACGTCAAAAAGTAACATGGCCAATTGGCGGCAGATGATGCGCGCGTCGCTGATCCGTAGCGGTGCCTTATTTGGCGCGGCCGTGCTTGGCCTATTTGCGGTATTTTATGGCTTGGCGGTCCTCAGCTATTCGGCTGGTGATGCGGCATATAACAGTGCGGCTGCAGATGTGCAGCACAACTGGATGGGCCAAAGCGGCGCCTATGTGTCCGACATCATGCTGTTCCTGTTTGGCGTTCCGGCCATTTTCCTCCTCCCGTTGATGCTCATCTTTGCAAGACGCTTGTGGCGCGCTGTCCCCCAGCCGCAATGGAAACGGCAACTGGCATTATGCATTGTCGGTATGCTGCTGATCGGGTTTGGAATGGCCTATTGGCAGCATGGTAGCGATATTGGCTTGCCCGCTGGATGGGGCGGGGCGATTGCATTGCTGTTGGGCAACGCCGCCGTTGCGCTTGTGGGGCAAATCGAGGGCGTGCTTGGCACCATATTGCGGCTTCTGTTGATCCTCGGCAGCTTAAGTGGCGGTGTGGCGCTTGTTATTCGTTCGCTTCAGTTGGAACGTCCGCTGTTTCGTATTCCCACGCTAAGCATGCCTAAATTTGCAGGACAAAAAACAGACGTATTGGGTTTTGAAGCGGCAGAAAAGGACGTTGCCCAGATTATCGAGCCCAAGCCGCCGCGCAAGGCTGTCGAGCCCGAACAACGCAAACCTCCTGTGATTGAAGATCGCACGCTGGCGCCGAAAAAAGCGGCGTTCTCGACAGGTGCGCGGCAGGGTGACTTCTTTGGCAGCTTTGTTTTGCCGTCGCTTGATCTGCTTGATCCGCCGCCGGCCATCTCTGTGCCGAAGCTCGACAAGGCAGCGCTTGAGGCAAATGCGCGGTTGCTCGAATCTGTACTCGATGACTTTCACGTCAAAGGACAGATTGTTGCCGTGCGTCCGGGACCTGTCGTCACAATGTACGAGCTTGAGCCAGCTGCGGGTATCAAGTCCAGCCGTGTTATTCAGCTGGCGGAAGATATCGCACGTAACATGTCAGCGCTTTCTGCGCGCGTTTCAACCATTCCGGGCCGGACCGTGATGGGCATTGAGCTGCCCAATGCACATCGCGAAGCTGTGGTGTTTCAGGAAATGGTCGGTTCGGACGCCTTTGCCGATCAAAAGGGTGCTTTGCCGATAATTTTGGGCAAGAATATCTCGGGCGATCCCGTTATCGCCGATCTCGCACCCATGCCGCATTTGTTGGTCGCAGGTACGACCGGGTCAGGTAAATCGGTTGGCCTGAACTGCATGATTTTATCGCTGCTCTATCGTCTGACGCCTGACCAGTGCCGGATGATCATGATTGATCCCAAGATGCTCGAATTGAGCAGCTATGACGATATTCCGCATCTTCTGTCACCTGTTGTCACGGAGCCTGCCAAAGCCATTCGCGCGTTGAAATGGGCGGTTGAGCAGATGGAAGAGCGTTACCGGATGATGTCATCGCTTGGTGTGCGCAACCTTGCAAACTTCAACGAGAAAGTCCGCGCTGCAAAAGCCAAGGGTGCGCCGTTGGGCCGCAAGGTGCAGATTGGGTATGACCCAATGACGGGCCAGCCACAATATGAGGAAGAAAGCTTGGCCTATGAGCCAATGCCACAGATCGTCATCATTGTGGACGAACTGGCTGACCTGATGATGACTGCGGGCAAGGAAGTGGAATTCCTCATTCAACGTCTCGCGCAAAAGGCGCGTGCTGCGGGTATTCACCTCATCATGGCGACGCAGCGGCCTTCAGTCGATGTTATCACCGGCGTTATCAAGGCCAACTTGCCGACGCGCATTTCTTTCCACGTCACCTCAAAAATCGATAGCCGGACCATATTGGGCGAACAGGGCGCTGAGCAGCTTCTGGGCAAGGGCGACATGTTGTACATGGCCGGCGGCCGTGGCCTTACGCGTATCCACGGTCCGTTTGTGTCGGATGACGAGGTCCGCCGCGTTGCGGACCATTGGCGTGGCCAGGGGCAGCCCGAATATATT
>JBKBTH010000174.1:0-4733 GCA_046290915.1 Sphingorhabdus sp. | reverse complement strand
GCGTTGAAGAGCTTATCGTTGATGAGCGGATAACCGCGGTCAAAGCCGTAACCATGAATGAAGGGTTCTTTCAGGGACATTTCCCTGGAAGGCCTATCATGCCCGGCGTGATGATTGTCGAAGCGCTAGCCCAAGCGGCTGGCGTTTTGGCGATGGAAAGCTTCAACCTCGTTGGTTCAGGCAAGCTCGTGTATTTCATGTCGATTGATAATGCCAAGTTCCGTGCGCCAGTCGAGCCGGGCTGCTTGCTGCATCTGAACGTCGAATTCGTGCAAAAGCGACCGCGTGTGTGCAAATTTGCGGGACGTGCGATGATGGGCGATCAAGTCGCGGCAGAAGCAGAGTTCATGGCCATGATCGCGGATCCGCCAGCTTGATGATGCAACCGTCATTCTCAACGCGATTGAGGATGACAGATAATCATTGATATTTGAATCTTGCTATCGCTGGCATCCGCCGCTATGCGCGGCGCTTCCGAATTTAGGGCTTCCGGTCGGAAACCGGTTGCTGAACAAAGGACTTATGTATGAAAGCCGACATTCACCCCGATTATCACATGATCAAGGTGCAGATGACCGATGGCACCGTCTTCGAAACACGCTCCACCTGGGGCAAGGAAGGCGACACGTTGGCTCTGGATATTGACCCGACTTCGCACCCAGCATGGACCGGTGGTTCGGGCCGTATGCTCGACACAGGCGGCCGCGTTGCACAGTTCAACAAGCGCTTTGGTGGCCTTAGCCTCAAGAAGTAAGATAATCAGCGTGCCGGGTTGACGCCCGGCATGTGATAATCTTAAGGCCCAAGTATAGGAATGCGCCTGCCTTAGTGGCGCTATGGCGACCGTAGCTCAGTTGGTTAGAGCGCTGGTTTGTGGTACCAGAGGTCGGGGGTTCAAGACCCCTCGGTCGCCCCATTTATTCCCTCGCATAATCTGGGTGACATTCGCGTTGTGTAATATTATTACACCAACGTGTAATTTGATTCCGGCTTATTTCGGAAAAAAATTCGTCCATCTTTGGGAGTGACGAGATGCCCGCTATTTGGGATTTGCCAGACTTTGACTCGCATGAAGCGGTCCACGTGTTCGATGACCGCGCAACGGGTCTCAAGGCTGTCATTGCTGTGCACTCGACTCATCTTGGTCCGGCAGCGGGTGGAACGCGCTTTTGGCATTATGCCGATTCACAGGCTGCAATTACCGACGCGCTCCGTCTGTCGCGCGGCATGAGTTATAAGAACGCGATGGCGGGGCTGTCTGCAGGCGGCGGCAAGGCTGTCATTCTTGCGAACCCTCAACGGACCAAGCCGCAGGATATGCTCGATGCATTCGCGCGCGCCGTGGATTCGCTCGGCGGCAAATATATCACCGCGCAGGATGTTGGCATGTCCGAAGCAGATATGGTTTCGCTGTCGAAAGTCACACCGCATGTAGCAGGCCTGCCTGACCAAGGTGGCGACCCCGGTCCTTATACGGCCCGTGGCGTGTTTCTGGGCGTGAAGGCAGCTGTCAAGCATGCGCTTGGCACAGATGACCTCAAAGGCGTTCATGTTGCCATTCAAGGCGTCGGTAGCGTCGGTGGCGGGCTTGCCCGTTATCTGGCGGCTGAGGGTGCAAAGCTAACGCTCGCTGACGTGGACGCAAAGCGCGCTGCAGGCCTAGCAAGTGAACTTGGCGGTCAAAGCGTCGCGGCAGATGCTATTATGACGGTAGAAGCTGACGTATTCAGCCCCTGCGCGCTCGGCGCTGTGCTAACCGAATCCAGTGTAGCAGCATTAAAAGTGCGCGCTGTTGCCGGTGGTGCAAACAATCAGCTGGCAACTGGCCCTGAAGGCCAGATGCTGGCCGACCGCGGCATTTTATATGCGCCGGATTATGTTATCAACGCAGGCGGCATAATCAACGTGTTACGGCATATGGAAAATGCCGACGATGCCGAAATAAACCGCCGTATCGATGCCATCGCAGGTCGGTTGGCGGCAATCTGGAATGAAAGTGATTCGACCGGTAAGACACCGGCTGAAGTCGCAGACAATATGGCACAAAAGCTTATTGGTCGTTGATGCCAAATCCATTGGCGTAACGTTGTTGCGGTGCTAGATGCATCGCCGAGTCATGCACCGTTTCGCCAATCCTGCCCGTTTTTTGCGTATCGCAAAGCCACTAACGCCTTGGCTGTTGTGGTTGGGCATTGCTTTGACGCTTGGTGCATGTCTGTGGGGTGTGTTTTTCACACCTACTGAACGCCTGATGGGCGACACCGTTAAGATTATTTTTGTGCACGTACCCGCCGCTTGGCTGGGCATGGGCGGATGGACGGGCATTGCCATTGCGAGCATCGTTCAACTGGTCTGGCGCCACCCGCTTGCTGGCGTGTCCGCACGAGCGATCGCTGTCCCCGGTGCGACCTTTGCCGCGATTTGCCTTATCACTGGTTCGATCTGGGGCCGACCAACATGGGGAACATGGTGGGTTTGGGACGGACGTCTCACGTCGATGCTGGTGCTTTTTTTCCTTTATCTCGGATATATCGCCCTTTCAAACGCTTCGAGTGAGAAGGGCGATACCAGTCGCGTTGCAGCCGTTTTCGGCATCATTGGTGCCGTCAACATCCCGATCATCAACCGCTCAGTCATTTGGTGGGAAAGCCAGCATCAAAAGGCGAGCATTACCCTAGGCGGCTCTTCGATTGATGACGCCTATCTTGTGCCGCTTTTTGTCTCTGTCGCGGGCTTCAGCCTGTTGTTCGGCGCATTGGTGTTGATGCGGATGCGCACTGCGCTGGCGGAAATGCGGATTGAGGCGCGGATGCGCCGGATGGCGGATTACTGATGCCCCACGCACCGTTCATTATCGCATCTTTTGCGGTTACCGGCGTCGGTATCATCTGGCTGCTGGTTTCGAGCTATCTCTCCATGCGCCGGGCAGAAGCATCGGCAGACGAATTGAGGCAACAGCCATGAAGCCAAAACATCAACGTCTATTGCTCGCCGTGATTGCGGTTGCTGCTTTGGTTGGCGCTGGCCTGATCGCAGCGGCGGCGCTACGCGAGGAAGCATCCTATTTTTACACGCCAACGACCTTAGCGAGCGCGAACGTCGCTCCGGGTAAAGCCATTCGGCTTGGTGGAATGGTGCAACAGGGTTCAATCGTGCGCGCGGCTGACGGTGTTTCAATCACCTTTACGGTGCAGGATAAGGACAAGTCGCAGAAGGTGGCTTACCGGGGTATCACCCCTGATCTATTTGTCGAAGGTTCGGGCGTGGTGGCAGATGGCAGGCTTGGTCCCGACCGGGTATTTGTAGCTGAAAGCCTCCTGGCCAAGCATGACGAAAATTATGTGCCGAAAGAACTGGCGGACATCGATATGAGTGCTGCCGAACATACAAAGGACACGCTTTCAAAATGAAGGCTTTGACATAATGGCAGAGGCAGGACTTGCTGCGCTTTGGCTGGCCGCTGCAATGGCGCTGCTTCAGCTTCTCGGCGGGATGACATTGTTGCGCGGCGGGGCTGGGCAACTTGTGCCGCTTATTAAGCCTGCGGCATATGTCCAAGGTGCTTTGTGTGCCTTTTCGTTTTTGGCATTAATGTGGCTGTTTTATATAACTGACCTGTCGGTATTGTTGGTGGCAAGCAACAGCCACATCGATAAACCACTGATTTTCAAGCTTGCTGGCACATGGGGCAATCACGAAGGTTCAATGCTGCTGTGGGTTTCTGTTTTGTCGGTGTCGGGCGCTGCGATTGCGCTGCTCGAAAAGCGGATCGAATCCAAGACGCTCTATGCAACGCTTGCGGTGCAGGCGTTCATTGCGCTGGGCTTTTTTGCGTTCCTGTTGTTTGCTTCAAACCCGTTTGAACGCCTCATTCCCGCGCCGATTGAAGGCAATGGGCTCAATCCGTTGCTTCAGGACGTTGGCCTCGCGTTTCATCCACCCACTTTATATTTCGGCTATGTCGGACTGTCGATTGCCTTCTCCTTCGCCGTCGGCGCGCTGCTGACCAATCAGGTTGGTCCGGCGTTTGCCCGTGCAATGCGGCCTTGGGTGTTGGCAGCGTGGATATTCCTGACGATCGGCATCACCGCAGGCAGCTACTGGGCCTATTATGAGCTTGGCTGGGGTGGCTGGTGGTTCTGGGACCCCGTTGAAAACGCATCCCTAATGCCATGGCTTGCGGCGACAGCACTGCTGCATTCGGTGAGCGTCCTTGCGACACGCAATGCCTTGCGCGCATGGACAATCATGCTGGCACTCGTCGCATTTGCGATGTCGATGGCTGGCACCTTCCTTGTGCGGTCGGGCATTTTGACAAGCGTTCATGCATTTGCTGTCGACCCAGAGCGCGGCTCGTTCATCCTTGCCCTGATGTTGCTATACACGAGCCTCGCGTTCGTCATTTTTGCGTTACGCATAGGGTCAGTCAAGCAAGGTGAGCCATTTCAGCTTATCAGCCGCGAAGGTGGCATTGTTGCTAACAACATCTTCCTCAGTGTTATTCTGGCAGTTGTGCTGATCGGTACGCTTTACCCGCTGGCAGCTGAAGCGATGGGAGACAAAATCTCCGTTGGTCCGCCTTATTTCAATAAGGCGACGGTGCCCATTGCCGTATTATTGATGCTTGGCTTGCTGATTGGCCCAATGCTGCGCTGGCGCCGTGATGATCTCAAGCGTCTCAAATATTGGCTTATTGGGGCTGCGGCAATTTTGGTGTGGAGCGGCATTGCTGT
>JBKBTH010000173.1:0-4759 GCA_046290915.1 Sphingorhabdus sp. | reverse complement strand
CGGGCGATTGGGTATTCGTTCATATAGCCAGCGCCGCCATGGAGCTGCAGACAGGCGTCAACGACTTCCCACTGCAGGTCGGTGTGCCACAATTTTGCAGCGGCGCCTTCTTCGGCGGTCAGCTCTTTCTTGTAATGGCGATTCAACGCCCAATCGAGATGCGCCCAGCCGACCTGAAGCTTGGATTTGATGTCAGCCAGCACGAAACGGGTATTCTGGAAATCCAGCAGTGGCTTGCCGAACACGATGCGCTCGCGGCAAAATGCGACGGTTTCATCAAAGGCCTTCTGTGTGCTTGCCATCGACGATACGGCAATCGACAGACGCTCCTGCGGCAACTCGCTCATCAGATAGATGAAACCCTTGCCTTCTTCGCCCAAGCAGTTGGTCATTGGCACACGGACATCTTCGAAGAACAATTCCGACGTATCCGCTTCATCCATGCCGATTTTGTCAAGGTTCCGGCCGCGCTTGAAACCGTCACGGTCTGCCTCAACGAGGACAACCGACATGCCTTTATAAGCTGGCTGGATTTCGGTGTCGGTCTTGACGCAGACGAGTATCAGATCCGCATTCTGGCCGTTGGTGATATAGGTCTTGCTGCCGTTGATGACATAATGATTGCCATCTTTGCGGGCGGTGGTCTTCATTGCCTGAAGGTCGCTTCCGGTGCCAGGCTCAGTCATCGCGATCGCGGTGATGACTTCGCCGGAAATCATTTTGGGCAGCCAATGCTTCTTTTGCTCTTCGCTCCCGTAGCTCATGATATAATTTACAACGATATCGGATTGCAGCGAGAAGCCAGTGGCTACGCCGCCATAATAAGCGGATTCTTCGTCAACGATGGCGTTGTAACCGAAGTCGAGGCCGAGGCCGCCATATTCAACCGGCGCGGTGGGGCACAGCATGCCGACCTCGCCCGCCTTGGGCCAGATTGACTTGGGAACGATGCCATCTTCTTGCCACTGCTTTGCGTGGGGCGCGACTTCCTTTTGAAGGAACTGGCGTACCGACTGGCGGAACGCTTCATGATCTTCATTATAGGCGGTGCGTGGAATGGTATCGAGCGACATGGTAACTCCCCTGCAAAATTGTCCTGCGGATATGCCTTATCAATGGCAGCAAGTTAACGCGGACGTCAAGCCGAATTTAATCGTATGATTAAACTGGCTCGCCCGCGTCACGTGCGCGTTCGACTATCGTCTGTTCCGCCTTGGGCACCATGCGATAGGCAGCGATGAGCAGGCCCAATGCTATGGGCGCGACCGCGATGAGCGAGAGGATGCCTGTGCGCAAATTGCCGACTAGTTTTCCGTCGACCATCGTTCCGGCAAGGTCGGAAATCTGCCCGACCATATAAGGCCCAAAGGATAGCCCGACGAGCGTCGTGCCTAAGAAGAAGGCAGCGGTCGCAGTGCCGCGCATGCGTGGCAATACGAGGTCCTGTGTCGTAGCTGCAGCAGCGCCAAGTGCCGTTGCGCCAAGCATACCGGCGAGGAAGTTCATGACGTAAAACAGCGTTGTGTTATCCGTGGTGTAGCCAATGCCGATTGGGATGATCGGCCCCAAGACGCCAAGGATGATGACCAAGATGCGGCCTGCAGGATTTTTGGTGCGCAAGAAATCGGCAACGCGGCCGCCAATGATGACACCCAAAAAGCCGCTAACGGCGCCGTTCGCGCCAAGAACGAATGCGAGTTCCTTCTTTGGCAGGCCAAGGATAGTTTCAGCATAAGGCGCGGACCAGAATGCAAGCGCATAGGCCGCAAGCGCGACAAGGCCATAGCCAATCGTGGTGCAGATAAATGCTGGCGTGCCCCATATCAGGCGAAAGGTGGCAGGGTCCTTGGCACGCAAGGTAGATGCCCAGGAAAAGACGGCATAATAGCCAAAGCCAACTGCGGACCACTGCGGGAAATTCCCGGTCAGTTGGATCATGGTGTACGCAAAGGCAGCGATAGCCGCGGCCGTTGCAATGTTTATCAAAAGCGCAGCTGGACCACGTTGCCATGCACCCCATAAGGTGAAGGGCGGGACAATCATGGAAAGATCGCTCGCAAATGCGCGGAATGGGGCAGGGTGCGCAGGTGTAACGAGTCCATCCATCGCGCCACGAACCGGTTCACGCAATGTTGCGACCCACAAGCCAACCAGTATGCCCGGGATGCCAACAGCAACAAATGCAGCATGCCAGCCAGCCAAACCAAGCGGGCCGCCTTGCGGGTAGGCTGCGTCCCAGCTTTGAACAATGAGCGCGCCGAGGAACAACGAAACGCCGCCGCCAATATACAGGCCGGACGAGTAAATCGCGAGCGCGGTCGCGCGCTGCCGTTTTGGGAAATAATCGGAAATCAGTGAATAAGCCGTGGGGCTTGCGGTTGCTTCGCCAACGCCAACGCCCATTCGCGCCATAGTCAGTTCAACCTGATTGCGCGCAAAGCCGGACAGGGCCGTCATAATCGACCAAAGCGCCAGACCAATCGAGAGCAGCTTCACGCGGCTCCAATTGTCGGCCAGTCGTCCAAGCGGAATACCAAACAGTGCGTAAAATACGGCGAAGGCTGCGCCACCTAAAAAGCCCATATCGGCATCGGTCAGGCCAAGATCGGCCTTAATGTCGACGGCCAAGATGCTTAGGATTTGGCGGTCGATGAAGTTGAGTATGTAAACGACAACGAGAACCATGAGCACATACCAGCTATAGCTGCTGGCTTCTGGCGATTTGACCTCTGATTGCGAGGAAATGGCGTCCTTATTTTCGCCTTCGACCGTCACACTCACGTTGCTCTCCCTTAATGGCTGTTGTCGCCTTCTGCTGCCACGGCTAGCAGAACAGCCAGTCTGCGCAACATGAATTCCCTTTCAACTCGTCGAACAAGACGCGCGGCTCTATGTATTTGGGACAGCGGGATGCCGCTACTGCATGACCGAGTGCGGATGTTTGTTGGTGCCCATGCGCAAAAATCGGAAGGCGGCTTGTCGTGTTTCACTTGAATCTGGAACGAATTCCTCCAATATACTCGGCATGCGGCTATATTGCCGTGTTTTGAGGAGAATTAAGTCATGGCACAGTGGTCCGATCCACGGGCAACCGGGACCCAGTCAAGTCTTGCAGGTGTTGGCTCTCGCGCCGGTGACGTCGCTTACGACGCCGGTCTGCGTTCGCACATGCTCAAGGTATACAACTATATGGCGTCGGGCGTTTTGCTGACCGGCGTTGTTGCGATGCTGTTTGCGCAGACCGAACTGGCACGAAATCTGATGGTGAACCCAAGCCTGATGAGCTGGGTAATCATTTTGTCACCATTGGTTGTCGTCATGGCGATGAGCTTTGGCCAAGGCAAGTTTTCGGCGTCAACGCTTCAGGCAATGTTCTGGGGTTTTGCAGTCCTGATGGGTCTATCAATGGCCCGCATTTTCATGATGTTTACGGGCGAATCAATCGCCCAGACTTTCTTTGCAACATCGGCAGCCTTTGCCGGACTGAGCTTGTGGGCATACACCACGAAGAAGGACATGAGCGGTTGGGGAAGCTTCCTTGTGATGGGTATGGTCGGTTTGATCGTCGCATCAATCGTGAACATCTTCCTGGGCTCTGACACATTGGGCTGGGTGATTAGCTGCGCAGGTGTGCTGATCTTCGCCGGTCTGACCGCATATGATACGCAACGTATCAAGAGCGAGTATTTCTACCTTCAGGGTGCGGAAATGATTGGCAAGGCTGCGGTAATGGCTGCGCTGACGCTCTATCTGGACTTCATCAACATGTTCCAGTTTTTGCTGAGCTTCCTCGGTAATCGCGAATAAGTCATCCGCTGTTCAGCTTGAACGCCTAAATATGGCCCGGTGGGAAACCACTGGGCCATTTTCTTTGGGATTTTGTCGAACAGGGCTTTTCTTTCGAACCAAAATCCTGTTGGAATCAAGAATAGCAAATCGGAGAAAAAAATGCGTCGGGGCATAAAAAATCTAGCTGCCATCATCATGGTGGGTGCAGTTGCAGCTTGCGCCCCTGCGCCGGTGAAGGTCGCGCCTCCGCCTATTCCAGTGCCAGTATTGCCACCGCCTATTCCGTCGATGCCTTTGCCACCAGGTGGAGCAGCGCTGTCGATGAACATCCCGCCAGTTGGCGTCGATGGCGTGCGCGTCACGCCCAACCGCAATTTAAGCCGTGACGAGAAAATCTGGCACTTCCGGTCGGCGCTGAATGTGGCTGCGTTGAATTGCCAAGGGCCGGTATGGGGTCAGATCGCGACCGAATATAACAAGTTCATCATCATTCATAAGGTGCTGTTGTCGAAAACCAGCAAAACCGTCGACCGCGAATATGTCGCGCGTTACCCTGGGAAAAATGGCTTGCGGGTGCGCGATACGCGTATGACCGATTTATATAATTACTTCGCGTTGCCGCCCGTTCGCGCCCAATATTGTGACATGTCACTGCGCAAGCTGACTGAGGCAAATACTGTGCCCACAGGCGCATTGCCGGAATATGCGATTGGTGGCCTCGCGGACATCGATGGCGTGTTTGTCAATTTCTACGATGCATATGTGAAATATGAACGCGATCTGGCCGAGTGGAATATGAAATACGCGCCAAAACCTGTTTATGCGCCGATGCCAACATCAAATATGGCAGCGCCGCCAATAACGGCACCGGCCTCCCCAACGTCGACTCCTAAACCCGGCTAATCCGCTTATTTAGTCGGCGGAACCAGACTGCGCCTGAGCAATAAGCGCCCCGTCGATTGCTTTTGCG
>JBKBTH010000172.1:0-4759 GCA_046290915.1 Sphingorhabdus sp. | reverse complement strand
AGCGCGGCAAAGATGTCGCGCCAGTAAACGCGCCTGTGCCTACGCTCGAAAAGCCAATCAAAATCGTGATGAAGGACAAGGTCCCTACCACACGTATTTATCGCAACTGGGTGGTTCCAGGCTTGGCCGACCCTGATGCAAATTCGCTGTTCATTGGAATGAGCGCGCTTGGCGGTCTTTCCAGCTCGCGGCTGGACAATATCCTCGTGCGTCAGGAACAAAGTGTCGTGGGCGTTTCGGCCTATATGATCCCGTTCATGCACGGCAGCCTCATTAACATTCAAGCGGATGTGAAGCCCGGCGGTGATGCCGACGCGGTTGCCAAGCGTCTTGACGAAATCCTCGCCGATTACATTGCTACTGGTCCAACCGCTGAGGAAGTGCAGCGCGTAGCCGCCAGCAACATTGCCCAGCAAATCGATGGACTTGAGCAGGTTGGCGGATTTGGTGGCAAGGCCGTCGCGCTTGCTGAAGGTCAGCTCTATGTGGGCGATTCGAACTTCTACAAGAAAGAGTTGGAGCGTCTCGCCACTGCAAAACCCGAAGCTGTAAAGGCAGCGATGCAAAAATGGCTTACCCGCCCTGTGCTCGAAATTCGCGTCGAGCCCGGCGAGCGTGAAGCGTATAAGGAAGTGGCAGCAGGATCAGGCAGCCGCACCGGCACGCTGACATCACCTGCATTCTACGCGCCCCCCGGGACTGAGGATGCCAGTGCAGCTGCGCCTTTGACCTTTCAAGACCGCAGCAAATTCCCTGAGCCAACCGGCACACCGGCGCTAGATTTCCCGACTGTTGAAGAAACAACGCTTGGCAACGGCATCAAGGTATTCTTTGCCCGTCGGGCAGCGGTGCCAACGGTGCGGGTCGCGGTAAGCTTTAACGCCGGCTATGCCGCCGACCCAGCAGACAAGCGCGGCATTGCCTCGATGATGTCCACGATGATGTTGGAAGGTACAAAGACGCTCACATCGACCAAGCTTGCGGAAACCGAAGAAAAATTGGGCGCTGACGTCAATGTTGGCTCGTCGCTTGACCGGACGGTTGCAAGCCTTCGTGCAGTAAAGCCAAATTTGGGCCTTTCGCTCGATCTTTTGGCCGACGTCATCAAAAATCCGGCCTTCGCCGATAACGAATTGGAGCGCGTACGCGTTCAGCAACTGACGCGGATCAAGTCGGAAAATAACCAACCCCAGGGCATTGCCGTGCGCCGTATGCCACCATTGCTTTACGGAAATGCACATCCCTATGGCGGACCTCAGACCGGTAGCGGCTATGCCGAAACGGTTGCTGCAATCACGCGTGCTGACGTCGCCAATTTCCATCAGTCATGGGTGCATCCTGCCAAAGCTGAAATCTTTGTTGTGGGCGATACCACGCTGAAAGAAATCAAGCCGATGTTGGAAAAGCGTTTTGGCAAGTGGAAGCCAAAAGCAACCGCTGCACCCGCCAAGAATTTCTCCGCAGCCATTCCTGCCCCTCAATCCAAGATCTTGCTGATTGACCGGCCGAATTCGCCACAGTCACTGGTCCTTGCGGGCGTCGTGTTGGATGCAAAGGGGTCGGACGATTTGCTGACCTTGCGTGCAGCGAACGAGGTTTTTGGTGGTGACTTCCTGTCGCGCATCAACATGGACCTGCGCGAAACAAAGGGCTGGTCTTATGGCGTGCGTAGCCAGGTAAATGGCGCTGAAGACCGCGTGCCGTTTTACATGTTTGCGCCGGTCCAAACCAACCAGACAGGGCCATCGGTTAAGGTTTTGATTGACCAGTTGAAGGATTTCAACGGTGCGAAGCCAGTCACGGCCGATGAACTGGAAAAGACCATCAAGGGCAATGTGCTTGAACTTCCCGGCAGCTATGAACAGTCGTCTGCGGTTCTCGGGCAGATGCAAGCCGATCGTTTGAACAAGCGTTCATTCGATTATGCCGAAACACTGGCCGGCAAATATAACGCGCTGACCGCCAAGGCACTGAACGACGAAATGCGCGTCAAGATTGATCCATCCAAAATTACATGGCTGGTCGTCGGTGATGCAGCCAAGGTGAAGCCGCAGCTTGAAGCACTTGGATTGCCAATTGAAATGGTGACCGAAGCTGCTAACACC
The DNA here is from genome assembly GCA_046290915.1 of Sphingorhabdus sp. GTDB lineage: Bacteria > Pseudomonadota > Alphaproteobacteria > Sphingomonadales > Sphingomonadaceae > Sphingorhabdus_B. The sequence goes on along the minus strand of JBKBTH010000172.1, from coordinate 2,654 downwards.
AGTGCAAGCAACAACACTAAATAAGGAGCGAGAACATGGCAGCAGTTGATGGCGACTGGGACGTAACAATCAAAAGCCCAATGGGTGACCAAAAGGCCGTTTTGACCGTCAACAGCGACGGCGGCAGCTTTTCCGGTCAAATGTCGGGCGGTCTTGGTTCGATGGATATTGCCAATGGCACCGTCGATGGCGACACGTTGAGCTGGGGCATGGATATCACTGTTCCAATGCCAATGCATCTTGATGCCACTGCAACCGTGTCGGGCGATGCCATGACCGGCGAAGTAAAGGCGGGTGCCTTTGGTTCGATGGGCCTTTCGGGCACACGCAAGTAAGCATAATTTCCGGGCCGGCTTCCGTGCCCTAAATTGAAACAAATGGCCGTCTGTCCTTCGGGGCGGGCGGCCTTGTTCTATTGTGGCTGAGTGCTAGTGTGTTGATAGACGGCTTTTCTCCCGAATCGCTCAACACGCCTGGAGCCCCTGCATGAACCAGATTGCATCCGCATCGCAGCTTCGCATGTCGTTAGTGCGCTGGGCACTGTTCGTCATTCCTGTGGTCATGTTCCTTGGGTTTTTATCAGGTTCCGTTTCGGGGTCGACCTCCGAGAACGCATGGTATCAGACACTCATCAAACCAGATATTCAGCCGCCGGGCTGGGTGTTTGGTGTTGTCTGGCCGACGCTATATTTGCTGATGGGTCTTGCATTTGCGATGGTACTGCATGCACGTGGCGCGCGGCATCGCCCAGTGGCGATTGGCCTGTTCCTGTTACAATTTGTGATTAACCTCACTTGGTCGCCCATATTTTTTGGCCAGCATAAGGTGACGACTGCCTTTTACATCATCCTCATCATGCTGGTTTTCGCCATTGCAACGACCTTTGTATTTGCGCGGGTTCGCAAGGCTGCCGCATGGCTTATGGTGCCTTATTTGGTGTGGATTAGCTTTGCTTCGATCCTGAATTTTCAGATCGATCAACTGAATCCCGATGCCGAAAGCCTTTACGTTCCGGCCGCGAGTTCCCAAATAGGCAATGGCGGTTAACCCCCCGACCGCAATGGAGTGAATGATATGCAAAGCGAAAAGCGCATTTTTGATGATTTGGCCAAGGTATTGAACGGCGTTGCCGGAACAGTCGCTGGCATGGGCCGCGAAGCAGAAGCGAGTATGCGGGAACGCGCGCGCGAATGGGCTGGCGGTCTTGACCTCGTCAGCCGCGAAGAATTCGATGCCGTAAAAACACTGGCGGCAAATGCCCGCGCCGAAGCTGATGCGCTCGGTAAGCGCGTTGCAGCGTTGGAAACCGCGCTCTTGGCGAAAGGCAGCGCTGCGCCTGCAAAGGCCAAGCCTTCCAAATAAGTCCATCAGCGGGCCGATTTGAACTTTTCCACAGTCGGCCCACAAGCTTGTGTTGCGCATCGCCGCAAGCCCCTTGCGTGCGAGTCAGTCAAGAGGCAGACTCGTTAGCAACACGACAGGCACAAATATATGCACGACGCAGACGAACAATATGAGCAATTTGAACGGGACGAATCCGCGCCTGTAGACATGCTCGCCGCTTTGTTCGAAGCGCGCGGCTGGTCTTTCGAGCTTGAGGGCGAGGACGAAATTACCGCCGAGTATAAAGGTAGCTGGGCAAGCTACCAGATCCGCGCGATTTGGCGTGAAGACGACAATGCGCTTCAGCTCATCATCTTGCCTGATATCACTGTGCCAGCCGACAAGCGCGCCAGCGTCTACACCGCGCTTGGGCTTATCAACGAACAATTGTGGCTTGGGCATTTCGACATGTGGTCCGCCAACGGCATATTGCTGTTCCGCCATGGCAGCTTGATGGCTTCCAATGGATTGTTGGGCGTGGATCAGGCGCAGACCATCATCGACGTTGCGATTGACGAATGCGAACGTTTCTACCCGGTGTTCCAGTTCATTATCTGGGGTGACAAATCACCTGAGGAAGCCATCGCCAGCGCGCTCATCGAAACGCACGGCGAAGCATAAATTCAGGCGGCGTCTTCGCGTTTGGCTTTAATCAGATAATGCATATAGCCCATGGCGATGGGCTTATCGCGATCATCCTGCCACGCGCGGGCTTCGACATTGGCCATGGTGCGGCCAAGCCGCGTCACTTCACCCACAGCATAGGTCATTTGGTTCAGACCTCCGCGCATGAAGTCGACCGTCACATTGACTTGTTTAATCGCGGAATCGCTACCCTTGGCCTGCAACGCGCGGTGAATGGCGGCGATTGCCGCGATTTCGAGCAATCCGGATATCGCGCCACCATGCAGAAACCCGGGCCGGCCCTGCACACGGTCGGCGAAGGGCATGCCGATCACCGGCGCGCCGTCGATTTCGTCGACGATACGCATATCCAGCGCTTGGGCATAAGGCGGAAGGGCAGATAGGGTATCGGTCATGATACGCGATCTCCGATACGGATGAACGTGCCGCTTGCATGGGCCAGTGGTTCGTCAGGATTACCATTATGGGCAAAGCCGCGCACAAAGCCGATGCTGTTGGTTAAATGATAGCAGATGCCACGGCCATATACCCGCTCGCCCGAAGGGGACGGGCGCAGATAGTCGATCCGCAGGTCCATAGTCACTTGCGGTCTGAATTCACCCAGCTTTGTCCAAATCGACATGCTG
>JBKBTH010000171.1:0-4789 GCA_046290915.1 Sphingorhabdus sp. | reverse complement strand
ACACTGGCTTTTCCGCCACGACAACCGGCTTCTCAGCAACGGCTGCTGGAGCTTCAACTGGCTCAGGTGCATGCGGCAGTTCATCCTCTACTGTCGCAGCGGGTTGTACGTGCACGTCGCTTTCCACCTGACTGACGTCACTCGCCGTTTCAATCTCCACTAGCATGGAGCCGATGGCAATCACGTCGCCTGCCTCGCCCGCAACTTTAGTGACAACTCCAGATACCGGGCTTTCCATTTCCACGGTCGCTTTGTCCGTCATCATGTCCGCCAGCGGTTGGTCTTCAGAAATGCGGTCGCCAACTTTTACGTGCCATGCGACGATCTCGGCTTCGGCTATGCCTTCACCAATATCAGGCAAGTTGAATGTGAACGTGGGCATAAAGTCAGTCCTTCATGATCTTGTCAAATGCGCGGGCAAGCCGCACCGGGCCGGGAAAATATGCCCATTCGAGGCTGTGTGGATACGGCGTATCAAATCCTGTCACACGCTCGACCGGTGCCTCCAAATGGTAGAAGCAGCGTTCTTGCACCTGCGCAGCGAGTTCGGCGCCGAAGCCGCTGGTACGCGTCGCTTCGTGCACAACCATACAGCGACCGGTTTTCTTCACTGATGCCTCAATGGTCTCGATGTCTAATGGCAGCAGCGTGCGCAGGTCGATGATTTCGGCATCAATGCCTTGTTCGGCCACGACCGCTTTCACAACATGGACCATCGTGCCGTAGGTGAGGACGGTTACAGCTTCCCCTTCGCGCACGACAGCAGCCTTGCCCAGATCAATGCGGTAGTAGCCTTCGGGAACAGCGCTGCCTTCATGTTTTGACCATGGTTCGACCGGACGGTCATAATAGCCGCTGAACGGGCCATTGTAGATCCGCTTAGGCTCAAAAAACACAACCGGGTCATTGTCTTCTATCGCGGCGATCAGCAGGCCCTTGGCATCATAAGGCGTCGCTGGAATAACCGTCTTAATCCCGCAAACATGCGTAAAAAGGCTTTCGGGGCTTTGGCTATGCGTTTGACCGCCGAATATGCCGCCGCCAAAAGGCGAACGCACCGTCATTGGGCAGATAAAATCATTGGCCGAACGATAGCGCAGGCGCGCTGCTTCACTCACCAGCTGGTCAAGGCCGGGGTAGATGTAATCCGCAAACTGAATTTCGGGGACGGGACGAAGACCATAGGCCGCCATGCCGACGCCAACACCAATGATCCCGCATTCGCTGATCGGCGTGTCAAACACACGGGTTTTGCCATGCTTTTTCTGAAGCCCGGCAGTCGCGCGGAAAACGCCGCCGAAATAGCCGACGTCTTCACCCATGATTACGACTTCAGAGTCTTTCGCAAGCATGACATCCAGGGCGCTGTTGATCGCCTCGATCATGTTCATCGTTTTGGTCGCCGCCTCAGACATCAGCGCGCCTCCCATTCAGGACCAAATTTGTCGCGCTGCTCTTCAAACATCTGTTCGCACTGCTCTTTCAAATGCCATGGCATCTCTTCGAACACATCTTCGAACATCGTCTCAAATGGGTGATGCAGACCGTGTCCCAATATCCCGTTCTGCTCAGCCTCCTTCTGGATGACTTTCACATGGTCAGACAGCTCCAGGATAAGCGCATCATGCTGTTCGTCGCTCCACGCGCCAATCGCTATCAGATGATCCTTTAGACGCGTCACAGGGTCACCAAGCGGCCACAGCGCATATTCTTCGGCAGCACGATAAGCGCCAGGGTCATCAGACGTCGAGTGGCCTTCGCCGCGATAGGTGAAATACTCAATCAACGTTGGGCCACCGTTGGTACGTGCACGATTGGCCGCCCATTGCATCGCCGCGTAGACAGCGAGCGCATCATTGCCGTCAACACGTAGTCCAGCGATGCCATAACCAATGGCGCGCGCTGCGAACGTGGTCCGCTCGCTCCCTGCAAAACCGGAAAAGGACGAAATAGCCCATTGGTTATTCACAACCTGAAAGACAACCGGCGCATTATAAACAGCGGCAAATGTCAGCGCGCTGTGGAAGTCGCCCTCTGCGGTCGATCCATCGCCACACCATACCGCAGAGATGCGGGTATCGGCTCGCGACGCAGATGCCATCGCCCAGCCAACCGCCTGTGGATATTGCGTTGTCAGGTTACCTGAAATGCTGAAAAACCCGTAATCCTTCGCCGAATACATGATGGGAAGCTGGCGCCCCTTCAAACGGTCACCACTGTTCGAATAAATCTGGTTCATCATATCAACAAGAGGGTAATCACGTGTGATTAGAATGCCTTGCTGGCGATAGCTAGGGAAGCACATGTCATCAGAATGAAGTGCCATTGTCGTCGCAACGGACGTTGCTTCCTCACCAAAGGACTTCATATAAAAACTGGTCTTGCCTTGGCGCTGTGCCCGGAACATGCGGTCATCAAATGCGCGCAATAAAAGCATCTTGCGGAGCATGATGCGCAGCGTATCGGCATCTAGGCCGGGATTCCAACTTCCAACGGCTTGATTATCATCCCCCAAAACTCGGACGAGCCCATAAGCTAACCCATGAATATCGGCAGGATTTGCATGCTCATCGGGACGAGAAATCGCATCGACTTCAGGTACAACAATATCGCTAAAGTCGGCCTTATCGCCGGGACGGAATTTGGGCTCCGGCACATGAAGATGAAGCGGCGCGAGATTGTCTTTAATACCCTGCACCATCTACATCTCCGAAATTTTCTACCCGAACCGACTCAGGCAGTTTATTATCCACGGTTGATATAATATTTCAAACGATGGTTTAGGTCAATATAACTGACCTAATGGAATGTTAAACGGCCACGGGCGCGGAAATATGGGATTGTGGCTGATAATCGGACACTTCAAAATCTTCGATGCAGAAGTCGAATATGCTCATAGGTGTTCGCAAAAGCTTTAACTTGGGATTGCCCGATGGTGTCCGGCTCAATTGCTCCTCGACCAGCGCCGCGTGATTAAGATACAAATGCACGTCGCCACCCTGCCAGATGAGTTCGCCTGCCTTGTACCCACACACAGCAGCGAGCATACGCGTCAACAAAGCGGCTGAAAACGCATTGAACGCAAACCCCAACCCAAGATCGCAAGACCGTTGAAACAAGATGCAGCTCAGCACATTGTCCGCCACATGGAACTGATATGTTTTGTGACAAGGCGGCAGCGCCATTTGTTCAAGCTCCGCGACATTCCACCCCTCTATGATGTGCCGGCGAGACCCCGGGTTATTTTTCAAACTTTCAACCAGCAGACTTACCTGATCGATGCCTTTTTCAGCGCGCCGGAATAGTCCGTTTTCCGCGGCCTCATAACGCGGCCAATTGACCCATTGTGCGCCATAGACTGGGCCCAAATCGCCCCATTTAGCGGCAAAGTCATCATGTTCGACGATGCGCTGTTCAAATTCTTCCTGCGTGATTTCATCACCTGTTTCCCGGCGGTATCGCGCCAAAGGCCAGTCACTCCAGATTTTGACGTTTTGCTTAAGCAAGGGCTGGATATTTGTGTTGCCGGTCAGAAACCAAAGCATCTCACGCGCAGCGGTTTTCCAATAGACCCGCTTCGTTGTCAGCAGCGGAATGGCATCGTCAGCCAATGAGAAGCGCATGGTCGCTCCGAACAACGCCTTTGTACCTACGCCAGTACGATCACGCTGAAGCGTACCCTCGTTCCAAATGCGACGCATCAACGATAAATATTGCTCTTCATAATGTGGCGTAGTTTGCATGCCACATCGCTAAGGCCAGCGCATGTTTTTGGCAACTGTCGCAATGCATTCATGTTCGGTCGCGCAGGCGTTTTTGTGCCATCATGTGCTGGCGGGATGCCTTTCAACTGGCATCCCGTTATAAAGTTTGCTGCGCTTACCCGACCGCTTGGACTGGCGAAACTAGTTGGATAGTATCCTGTTCGGCAAGAACACGCTTGCGCCATGTAGCGAGTGCCTGACCCACGACCTGGTCCATGTTGTAATATTTATAGGTCGCAAGACGGCCGACGAACAATGTGCTTTCTTCAGCCATCGCCAATGCCTCATACCGTTTATACAACTTCTGGTTTTCCGGGCGCGGGATTGGGTAATAGGGATCACCCTCGGCAGCCGGATATTCAGTCGTAATGCTCGTTACGCCGCCGGTGTCGCCGGTAAAATGCTTATACTCGGTGATGCGCGTATAGGGTGTCGCTTCATCCGGATAATTGACCGTCGCCACCGATTGGAAATTTTCTTGTTCTACCACGGCATGGTCGAAGCGAAGCGAACGATATGGCAGCGCACCATAGCAAAATCCGAAATATTCATCGACGGGTCCAGTATAAACCAAACGATCATAGGAATACGCATCTTGGATATCTGCAAAATCCACGCCTGTAATGACGTCGATTTTCGGATGATCCAGAATGTTTTCAAACATCTTGGTATAGCCATCTGCTGGTATGGCTTGATACTTATCGGTGAAGTATCGATCGTCGACATTTGTACGGGTTGGGACACGCGCCGTCACCGATTTGTCCAACTCGCTTGGGTCAAGACCCCATTGTTTGCGGGTATAACCACGGAAGAACTTTTCATAGAGCTCCCTGCCAATCGCAGACACGACGACATCTTCCGACGTTTCGATGGTTTCTACTGGCTCAGCCCGGGCAGCTAGCCACTCTTCGGCCTCTTGATCGGTCTGCAAATCGAGGCTGTATAATGTGTTAATGGTGGTCCGGTTGATGGGGATTGGAACCAACTGACCATCCACACTCGCCAAAACGCGATGTTCATATTTG
>JBKBTH010000170.1:0-4807 GCA_046290915.1 Sphingorhabdus sp. | reverse complement strand
GGATCCGTTCCGAGGTTAATGGCTGGCTGGACGCGAAATAAGCAGAACGTCAAAAACGTCGTGCCGCGTCAGTCCTTGTAAAGGCCATTGACGCGCGCGGCGTACCGTTCGCGGATGACATGACGCCGGATTTTCATGCTCGGCGTCATCTCTCCATTTTCGATGGAGAATGGCTCGTCCGCAAATTCGAACTGGCGGACCTTTTCGGTTACAGACACGTCCGCGTTGACGCGGTCCACGGCTGCACGAACCGCGGCACGAAACTGCGGGTTCGCCTGCAATGCGGTGAAGTCATATTTCATGTCCTGTGCGCGTGCCCACTCAAGCGCCCACTCAGGGTCAGGAACGATAAGGCCAACAATGTACGGCCGCTTGTCGCCTGAAACCATAGCCTGCAAAATCTCGGGCTGAAGCGTGAGCATGCCCTCAATTTTCTGCGGAGCGATATTGTCGCCCTTGTCGTTGACGATAAGGTCCTTTTTGCGGTCAGTGATGGCAATGCGTCCGCGATCATCAATATGACCGATGTCGCCGGTATGCAGCCAGCCATCCTTGATGACCCGGTCGGTTTCCGCCTTGTTCCGCCAATAGCCCTTCATCACCAACGGACCCCGCACAAGGATCTCGCCATCATCGGCGATTTTGACCTCGGTGTTCTTGAGAGGCGGCCCCACGGTATCCATCTTGATGCCGGCTTTTGGCCGATTGCAGCTGATGACCGGGCCAGACTCCGTCTGTCCGTAACCTTGCAACAAGGTGATGCCCAAGGATTGGAAGAACACGCCAATGTCGGGGTTGAGCGGCGCACCGCCAGAAACCATCGCCTTCATCCGTCCGCCAAAGCGCGCCTGAATTTTCGGTTTAATCGTCCGCGACAAAATCAACCGCATCGGCGCGTCGGAAAGCCTTTTGCGTCCTGAATAATCGCGCTCGCCAATGGTCAGGGCCTTATCGAGCAAATAGTTGGGAACCTTACCCTGCTTCTCGACCGCCTTGATCATTCGCTGACGCAGCACTTCAAACAATCTTGGAACCACCACCATCACGGTTGGTCGTGTTTCCTCGATATTCGATGCGAGCTTTTCCAGACCTTCTGAATAATAGATTTGCGCGCCAACGCCGATGGGCAGAAACTGACCGCCGCTATGTTCATAGGCATGGGACAGCGGCAAGAACGACAGGAACACTTCTTCCTCGTCCAAGCCAAAATCTTCGCGCAGCACGGCAGCAGCACCATCAGCATTGTGCAAAATTGCTCCGTGATGCTGCATCACACCACGCGGAGCACCGCCAGTACCGCTCGTGTAAATAATGCACGCCAAATCATCGCGGGTAACGGTCGCCATGGCGGCCTCAGCAGCTCGTACATCGGCATCATTACCCTGAACCATGTCGGACCATTGGTGCATCGACAATTGGCCGTGCTGCATCGCTGGCTGCGGTTCCATAGTGATGATGAATTCGGCTTGCGAAGACCGGAGCGCCGCTGGCATCAAAGTCTTGGCAAGCTTCGCGGTCGAAACAATCACCGCCCGCGCGGCGCTGTTGTCCAAAATGTGCTGGTGATCGCGTTCGGTGTTGGTGACATAGGTCGGAACGGTCACGCATCCCGCCGCCATGATGCCCAAATCGGCGATGCACCATTGCGGGCGATTTTCCGACACGAGCATCACACGGTCGCCCTTTTCCAGCCCAAGCTGGCGCAACGATTTCGCAAAGCCCGCGACCTGACGCGCAACCTCAGCCCAGCTTAAGGATTGCCACGTCCCATCATGCTTTGCCCATAAAAATGGCGCATCTCCGCGATACCGCGCCCGCGCAAAAAACATGGTAACTAGGTTGGGGAAGCTGTCAAAATCGTCGAATTGCTCGGCAGCCACTATTTTCTCCTAAGGAACACTTTGCGGTCCATTATGGGACTCTGAAAAATTACGCTAGCGCGCCAACGCGTTGGGCGCAACGTGACGTTGGCGTCAACCAACATCCTCGGTCGGTGCCTCCTCAGCCGATCTCGGCACAGTTACTTTCACCTTGCCCTTGGCGTCGATGGTGGACGAAGTGCCTTCGCTGCGTGGGTCGGAGGCACCTGTCCAGCTATTGCCGACAAGCTGTGCACCGTTGACCTTTGAACCCAGATCGACAGTGCGGACGTTTTGCCCAAATTTACCAAGCCCATCGGCCATCGCCGAAAGCATGGTATTTTGTTCGACCTCAAGACCGCCGCCACCAAAATACATATTCGGCAACGCAATCGCTTGATCGAGCGGAAGCCCGAAGTCGATTACGCCAATCAGCGTCTTGGTTACATGCATGATGATGCGTTTGCCGCCTGCTGAACCAAGGGCAAGAACCGCCCGGCCGTAACGGTCAAACACAATCGTGGGTGCCATGGAAGACAGAGGCCGCTTTCCGCCATCCACACGGTTTGCGACGGGCGCACCGTTCTTTTCAGGTGAAAAAGTAAAGTCAGTCAATTCGTTGTTCAAGAAGAAGCCGCCGGCGACCAGTTGGCTGCCGAACGCACCCTCAATAGTTGATGTCATATTAGCAATGTTGCCGTTGCGGTCGACTGCCGTGAAATGCGTTGTACCGGCAACTTCGCTTGAGTTGGCTACCGTTCTAGGCGTCGCGCCTGGCGGGTTCCCGGCCGGATAGTCAGTGCGCGCCTTTTCGGGATCAATTAGCGCGGAACGCTCGTTGATATATTCGGGGTTCAAAAGCCCGGCAACGGGGACATTCACAAATGCGTCATCCGCCAGATATTTTTCGCGGTCTGCATAAGCAAGCTGCATCGCCTGACCAATTAAGTACCAGCTTTTGGGACTATCTTTGCCCGTCGCCGTTAAGTCAAACCGCTGCAACGTGCCCAGTATTTGCAATACCGTTGTCGCGCCTGATGAAGGCGGAGCCATGCCACATACGACATAGACGCGGTACGGCGCGCAAACGGCTTGCTGTTCCTTCGCGCGATATTGCGCAAGGTCAGTCATCGTCATGTCGCCAGGGCTTAGCTTGCTGGTCGTGACGGCGCTAACAATCTGGTTGGCGATGGGGCCGTTATAAAAAACATCCGGTCCTTTCTTGGCCAGCAACTTCAAAGTCGCAGCCAATTGCGGATTTTTGAGCTTCATCCCTGCGGTAACAGGCGCACCATTTCGCCAATATATCGCGCGCGCAGCATCAAAATTCGACCAAAGTGGCTGAATGCCTTTTAACCGTGACTCAAGCGTCTTGTTGACGGTGAAACCCTTGTCCGCAAGCCGGATGGCAGGCTTGAAAAGCTTGGCCCAAGACAGCTTACCCCATTTGCGATGCGTTTCCGCCATAAGCTGGACATTGCCGGGAACGCCAACCGAGCGGCCACCCTGAAAGGCCTGAAGGAAACCGAGCGCTTTACCATCCGGCCCAACAAAACGGTCTGGCGTCGCTGCCGCGGGCGCAGTCTCGCGCCCGTTGATTGTTGATAATACGCCCTTGGCGCTGTCTTGATACAAAAGGAAGCCGCCGCCGCCAATGCCACTTGATTGCGGTTCAACCACAGTGAGCGTCAGCATCATAGCCATCGCCGCGTCAGCGGCAGATCCGCCTTGGCGCAACATCTCCATCCCCGCTTCGGTCACGCGTGGATCAGCAGATGATGTGACCCCGACATTTTCGGCAAAAACGGGTTGAGCGGCAAGCACGATTGCGGTGATCGCGAAGGACAATTTTTTCATGCCCGATACCTAGCCCTCTTCACCAGACAAAGCCAAGCGCGGATTTAGTCGTCAGCCCCGACCGCGTCAGATATATTCGCAAATCCATCCCGCTGCAAAAGTGTCAGCAATTGCCGGTTGATTTTGAGCGCCAGCCCGGGACCATGATACACAAGCGCACTGTATATTTGCACCAGCGATGCGCCTGCACGGATGCGCGCATACGCATCTTCAGCCGACGCAATGCCGCCAACACCAATCAAGCCAAGCTTCCCGCCACTCGCCTTGCGAAAATTGACCAGGCGCTGCTGCGCAAGGTCGCGCAACGGCGCACCCGACAAACCACCGGTTTCCCCTGCATGTTTCGATTGCAGGTCTGGACGTGTAATGGTGGTGTTCGATACGATCAGCGCCGCAACACCGCGCGCCATCGCAACGGCGACAATATCGTCAATATCGGCTGGCTGCAGATCGGGCGCGACTTTCAAGAAAACAGGCGTTGCACGGGACCGCGCGGCCATAACCTGCGCCAGCAAATCATCCAGCGCATCCTTATCCTGCAACGCCCGAAGGCCCGGCGTGTTGGGCGAGCTGATGTTGACGGTCAAATAATCGGCCAGCGGCTCCATATTGCGCACGCCGATGACATAGTCCGCGACGCGGTCTGCACTGTCTTTATTGGCGCCGATGTTGATGCCCAGCGGCCCTACCAAGGCCTTGTCCGGAATATTCCGCAGCCGCGTGATTGCTGCCGCCTGTCCTTCATTGTTGAAGCCCATGCGGTTGATGACCGCAGCGTCCTCGACGAGCCGAAACAGGCGAGGCTTTGGGTTACCTGCCTGCGGCAACGGTGTTAACGTGCCTACCTCTGTAAATCCAAAGCCAAGGCGCAATATTTCGACAGGCACTTCCGCATTTTTATCATAGCCAGGCGCAAGGCCAATTGGATTTGGAAAGTCCAACCCAGCAAAGCGGTGTTGCAGCGCGGCGTCTTGCGTCCCCCTCGGGGGGATCGGCGACATTTTCAGCGCCGCTAGTGAGAGGTTATGGGCGGTTTCAGCATCTGCCTGAAACAGAAAGGGGCGCGCAAGCTGGTACAACATTCCGGTGCT
>JBKBTH010000169.1:0-4819 GCA_046290915.1 Sphingorhabdus sp. | reverse complement strand
CACCCATTGGCTAGGGCATAAGGGCGAACGCGTAGGGGGAGAACAATCGTGGCACGAAAGCCCAAACAGACAGCCAGCGTAGAGCCTGAATTGCTGCACCTGACATACAAAGAACTGGCCGATCGTCTCGGCATATCCACCGACGCGGCACGCATGAAAGCCAAGCGAGAGGCCAAAAAGGGGCGCTGGCAAATCATCGCGGGCAATCACCCCAGCGACAAGGTTACGGTGATAATCCCAGACAGCGACCTGAACGCTAAGGGCGAACGCGTAGGGACCGACGCACCCGAACGCAATGATAGCCCTAAAGGGCGAACGCATAAGCCCGAACAGGACGAACGATTGTTCACCCTATACACTGAAGCGCAGCAACGGATCCAAACGCTGACAGATCAGTTATTAGAGGCACAGAACGATCGAATAGAATTGGCAGCAAGCAATATGCGCGAAATGGCATTAGCGGGAGAGATTGAGGCACTACAGGCCCAGCTGACGCGCGCACTGGATGACGTAGCATATCATCGACGCACTTGGTGGCAGCGGCTCACAAACAGCGGTCTAAAATAGACGAAATAGATTGCCCACCATCGTCGCACATGGCGGCAAAAGATAACTGGAGGAATTTAGAATATGAGTGACACCCAACCGAACAGAACAAAGCAGATTGTTATAGGTGTAGGCCTCTTGTTAATTGTCGTTTTTATCGCTGGCATTCTCGGATCTCAACCCTCAGAACCCTTACAAATCGCAGAACCTTTGCCTGTGGGCAGGCATCAAATCGTTTCGTCACCATCTGGCATTGTTTTGAAAATTGATACGTATGATGGGAATACGCATAGGCTTGTGAACAACCCATTAGATGGAAGTTATTCTTGGGAACTAGTCAGCGGCGGCAGAGACTAAAATAGGTCTTGTATAAAAGGCAATCGTCGGTATGCTGATTATATAGCATCCCTTTGAAGGCCAAATCAGATGAAAACCGCAATTGCTTATTACCGCGTATCGACAACGGGACAGGGCAAATCAGGGCTGGGCCTGAACGCACAACGCGAGGCGGTAGAACGGTTCGCCCAGTCTGAAGGCATCACCCTGTTAGCATCGTTTCAGGAAGTCGAGAGCGGCAAGGGCGCTGACGCGTTGGACCGTCGACCTGTTTTGGCATCGGCATTGGCAGCGGCTAAGGCTGAAGGTTGCGCCGTTATTGTTGCCAAGCTGGACCGTCTAAGCCGTGACGTTCATTTCGTTTCGGGCCTTATGGGGCAGCGGATACCGTTCATTGTTGCTGAACTGGGGGCGAACGCTGATAGCTTCATGCTTCACCTTTACGCGGCGTTGGCAGAGAAAGAGCGAAACCTTATCAGCGAACGCACAAAGGCGGCGTTGGCAGTCGCAAAGGCCAAGGGCACTAAGCTAGGCAATCCAAACATCAAGGAAGCAACGGCAAAGAGCGTTGTTGTAATGCAAGCCAATGCAGACGCATTTGCAAAGAAGGTTGCGCCACATATCACGGCAGCACGCGCCAACGGATGCACAACACTTCGCGCCGTAGCTGACGCATTGAACGCGAAGGGCGTAGCAACGTCACGCGGCGGCAAATGGCAACCAATGACGGTTCGCTTAATCGAAAAGCGCCTAGCAGCGTGACGGACGATAGCGGCAACCTATTCGGCTCACTGCCAAGCAATATCAGGGCGCTGACAAAGATTGCTGACAGGGCAGTCGACGCGGGAGACCCTGACTATCTGCCAGCCTTCTTTTGTCACGTTGGTTTGCCTAGATCGAACTATGACGGGGCATCGTTTGAACGACAGTCTGGAACCGTATCGCTCCAGATCGAGGGCGGCAAAACATTCGACGGAAAGAACTGGCAGCAACAGCCAATCCCATACGGCGCGATTCCACGGCTGGCCCTTATCCATATCACAAGCGAGGCGGTTCGCACGCAAAGCCCGATCGTCGACGTTGGAACCTCCGTATATTCGTTTCTAGAGGCGCTGGGCGTGAGTAACAGCCAAGCCACGCGCAAAAGGGCACGCGAACAGATGATAGCTTTAGGCGCCTGTCATATGCGCCTGGGCAGGGTTCTAGAGCGCGATGGAAAGCACTTTGCCCAGACAGTCGACGCTAGGCCGTTCAACCAGTTTGAAGCATGGATAAATGACACTGAAGGCCAGCGCGCCTTATGGCCCACATCGCTTACGCTGACAGAACCCTTCTTTGACGCAATCATCAATTCCGCAGTCCCATTGCGCCACGATGCCCTTGCCCAGCTATCGGGTTCAGCATTGGCGTTGGATATTTACAGCTGGCTGGCCCATCGGCTTTGCAGGGTAAAACGCGGCGGCGCTTTCATATCATGGGCGGCGCTTTCAGAACAATTCGGGCAGGAATATGGAACCCGTAAGAACTTCAAGATCAACTTTGTTAAGCAACTGCACAACGTCCTGAAGGCCTATCCTGAAGCACGCGTCGAGATAGTGACAGGCGGAATCCAACTGACAGCATCGCCAACGCCAATTCCAAAGTCGACGGTTAGACGTCTAAAGCCGAAATAGACCGGAACATCGCTATCCCCTGAACCGGAACATCGCTATCCCCCAGACCGGAACATCGCTATCCCCCTATATATACCTATAGGTTTTCCTATAGTTTTCCCTTTAGCGAGAAGGCTTGGCAGGGATGGGGATCGAAGCTAAATCAGATCTCGCATTTCGGCGTTAATCCACAGAAAAGTGAGGCTTTCAGAGGCCTTGTTCTTGTTTTGTTTAAAACTTCCCCCTAAATTGGCGTCATGAAAGCATCTTCACAGGCTCGAACCGCCGCAAACGCGCTGATACCCGCCATTCCCGCACAACAGCCCCTCAAGGCCTTCAAGCGGCAATCTGCCAAGCGCACTTATATAGGTATTAGGGAAAGAAACTGGATACCTAACAGCTGGGCGCGGCAAACCACGTATTTAGAGGCTGGAAAGGCGCTGGACCTGATCGAAGCCGCGACCCATGCACGCATTATCGGATTGCCTCTCAATTTGAGCCTTTGCATCCACTTTGACGCGGGCAACCTGAAGCCACATTACACGGCTCAAAATGCTATCCATTACTTTTGGAAAAACGCTACAAAATGGCTTTCCAGAAAGGGTATACCCGCCACGTTCGTTTGGGTTCTCGAGCATAGCGTTGGCAACGGACGCCCGAACGGGACAGGGTTGCACGTTCATATCTTGATGCATTGCCCAGAACAGTATCAGGAAGCCTTCTCAAAATTGGCCGAAACAAAGTGGCTCATTTCGGCTGGCATGGATAACCGCGACCCGTCGACGTTTGACGCGCGTGAATACAGGGTGAGACCGACAGATCATAATCGCCAAGCCTATTTCGACAATTACAAAACGGCGCTTGCCTACCTTCTGAAGGGCATGGACCCAAACGAGGCATTACCCAAAGTGACCGGCGACGATCGACCCTTTGCCCAATGGCTAGGGATACAGGACACGCTGAAGCCAAACCTGCCCATATCAGGGCGGCGCATGAGCCGTTCACAGAACATAACAAAGACAGCAAGAGACCGTTATCACGCTGGGCAATGAGCAAAGCAACAGACCAACGGCAACCCAATGGCCCCTATTTGCCATTTTCAGGGGCATACAAGCACAATCCCTGCCAAGCCTATGTTGGACAGCCAAATTAAAACGGCATCTCTCTAAGGGCGTCACAGGGGCTTAAAACCCTTGCCACTATAAAAGGGCTGGCATTTTTAGACGCCTTAACGCGCGCAAGGCATAGACCTGGAATTATTGGAGGCCGTAAAGCGGCGCAATTATTGAACCCATAAGTGGCGATGTGGTAGGCAATTTTCCGACGCCTTAACGCGCGCAATCAAAACGCGGTTCCTTCATGCCAGCTACGATCGACGATAGCGGTTACAGACCCCAAAAAACAAATGAGAGACCCCCTAAACATTGAGGGGCTATTAGAAGTTGCTTTCGTTTTCACGCCGTAAATACGGGGGCAATACGGGGGCGTTCATCCGTTTGTTATCGGCGAATATCGGAGCGGTATCGCGCGCGCGGCTGTTAGCAAATGTTAGTGTTGCTCGAACGGGGCAGCTAATAAAATACCGAAATATAATAGAGGGCAATTAACGGCACATTCCACGCACGCGAGGGCATAACGTAAATACGCTAGATCAACGCTTGGCGGCATTATGTCACAGATACGCGCACGCGAGGGCTTAAGGAAACTTCAGGTTGGCGGCTGAACGAATGCGGCGACTACGCGCGCGCGGGCATCACTAAACTAGTGCGATTTACTGGCTATCAGCTGGACCTAACAAAACCTAACATTGGCAAATGATAATGCCCAATAACTGCCAAGCCCTTTCGGTGTTTTAACAGCGCAATAACAGCGAGGCGCGCGGTCTGATAATACAGGCGCATAACAGACCCGAACGCTTGTTCTGAACGTTCAGGTGTTGAAGAATGTTGAAGGTGTTTCGGGACCAATACGCGCACGCGCGCGAGGGGGGTAGGGCAATCCATAGTCTAAACCTTATGGGGACCGACAGGTAACAACAGCGCAAACGCTAACACAGGTTCTCGCCCACGCGCACGAGATCGACCGTAAAATAGGGTAAAATACGCGGTACAGTCTGGGGGAGTATGTTCGCTAAAGTAGCAATAAATAGCGATAATATGCCCGAACGAGCGTATCCGCATACGGTAGCAAAACGTTCAGCTATTCGTTCACCCATTGGCTAGGGCATAAGGGCGAACGCGTAGGGGGAGAACAATCGTGGCACGAAAGCCCAAACAGACAGCCAG
>JBKBTH010000016.1:7312-14925 GCA_046290915.1 Sphingorhabdus sp. | reverse complement strand
TCGCCATCGCCGCCACCGGTTTCAAACTTGACCTCACCTAGGCCCATCATGCGGGCGAGCGGTTTTTGTTCAATGCTGACATCCTGAATCCGCTCATAAGGGATGGATCGCGCGGTCCGGTTCAATATGCCCTTCTCGACCCGAATATCATGTTCGCCGACGAAATATTGAAACCGCAGCCACGCCAACCAGCGAAAAAACATACTGAATATCAGGACCGCCGCAATGACGATGGGAATGAGGACCGGATTGTCGGCTTTTCGGACACCGAAGATTGCGGCAACCATGGGAAACACCAGTTGCGGAAGCCCCGAGACAAAGCTTACCAGCAAACCGCTAATATGCAGTCGTTCGCCCTCGACTGAAGGGGGCAGATCCCCGGTCACATCAAAGGTTTCACTCATTACGTGTCTTGCCGAATGGCGGCGCGAATGGCCTCGCGCATCGCCAGCGCATCGGCATTCGCCAGACCGGGCAAGGCAACTTTGCTATTGTGGTTTCCCGCCGTGTGCACGGTCAGCGTCGCCAAGCCATAACGCCGGTCAATGGGGCCTTGGTCGACATCAATATGCTGGATGCGCCCGAACGGGACGATGGTGTCATGATAAAACATATAACCGCGCACAATGCGCAGCCGGTCGGTGCCCATGTCATAGCCCCAATGCCGGTATTTGCGCGCAGGAACTACGAAAGCGACAAAAGCATATAACAATAGCATCGGTACGATGAAACTGCCCGGTGGGGCGACTTGCGCAACCTCAAGCGCACCTGCGCCAATAACGAAAGGCAGCAATCCAATCGCGGTTGCAATGCGAGTCGTCGTCACAAAAGCGGGGTCAAGCGGGGTGAGTTCCGACGCGATGGTTTCAGTCATGAAACTGATATGCGCACGCTGTGTTGTATTGGCAAGACGGTAAATCCCCCCACATGCGGAGCCTGGGGATTACCGGGCCAATGCGGCGTTCGCCTCGTCCACCAGCTTTGCGATGATGTCGACCACGGGCCGTTCGACATGGACCATACCGACAGACTGACCAGCCATGACCGAGCCATATTCCACGTCGCCATCAATCACGGCGCGGCGCAATGCCCCTGCCCAATATTTCTCAATCTCAAGTTGCGCCGTTTCCATGTCGATTTCTCCGCGATCCAACATAGCGGCAACTTCGACTTGTTTCTTGGTGAACTCTTCGGTGCCCTTGTTCTTCAAAGCCCGGACGGGAATGACAGGTAAGCGCGGGTCAATCTGGACGCTGGCCACCGCATCCCGGGCATTGGCGCGCAGAAACGCGGCCTTGAAATTGGGATGGGCGATGCTTTCATGCGCGCAGACAAAACGCGTGCCCAACTGCACACCAGCTGCGCCCATTTCCAGATAGCTCGCCACTGCCCCGCCCCGGGCAATGCCGCCAGCAACAAAAATGGGAAGTTGCTCGCCAAGCTCAGGTAATATTTCCTGCGCCAGAACCGATGTCGCCACTGGGCCGATATGTCCGCCAGCCTCGCTGCCCTCA
Source organism: Sphingorhabdus sp. (assembly GCA_046290915.1). Classification (GTDB taxonomy): domain Bacteria; phylum Pseudomonadota; class Alphaproteobacteria; order Sphingomonadales; family Sphingomonadaceae; genus Sphingorhabdus_B. The sequence goes on along the minus strand of JBKBTH010000016.1, from coordinate 13,411 downwards.
ATGACCAGCGCGTCAACGCGAGACCGTGAAAACTTTTTCGCGAGCGTCAGCGCAGGGGCAAAGCAGATCACCTTAGCGCCAAAGTCCTTAATCGCCTCGATACTGCCCTTCGGCGGAAGTCCCCCTGCGAGCACAACATGGCTGACGTTATGCCGCCCACATATGGCAATCAGGTCCATAATCTGCGGATGCATCGTGATCAGATTCACACCGAACGGCTTGGAAGTCATGGCTTTCGTTGCGGCAATCTCCGCATCGAGCAATTCCGGCGTCATCGCCCCGCACGCAATAACCCCAAAACCACCAGCGTTGGAAATCGCAGACACAAGGTTCCGCTCCGAAACCCAAGACATCGCCCCGCACATAATCGCGACGTCGCAGCCCAGAAAATCCGTGCCACGTTGCATGAGGTGTTTGAGTTTGGTCATATGTCCCAGATTTCCAATTTCAGATTTTCGATGCCGGTAAAATCGGCGCCGTTAAGAGTAATAAGAGTCAGGTCGGCAACCAACGCTGTGGCGGCAATCATTCGGTCGATGATCTTACGACGGCTAAATCCATTCGTTGCGACGATTTGTCCATATGTTCGCGCCATATCGGTATCAAAGTCGATGACATCCATTACGCCCAGCAACGCGTCCAGACGAACGCGTCGCTGCTGCATCATCTCCGGACGGGCGTAAACGCCACCCTCTAGTTCGACCTTTGTGACGGCGGAAAGCAACGGTACAGAAGACAGGCGCGACAAAGCCATTTTTGCTTCTCGATGGTCGTCACGCAAAAGAATGGCAGCGCTCGTGTCGAGCAAAAACGACAATTTAGTAAAGTCCTGGACGGTCTGGAAATTCGATGCGCCCGTCATCACGGGCGTTTTCGGTTCCCTCAACAGGACCGAGTTCATCGAGACGGGCAATCAGCTTTGCAATTTGCGCCCGTTCATATTCGTGGTCGGTACCAACTCTAATTTCAACATTAGCGCCTTTGCGAACCAGCTCCACTGGTTCACCTGGCTTAATACCAAACCCTTTGGGAAGCCGAATGGCGACGCTGTTCCCACTTTTAAAAGCGTTCGTTTTGACTGATGCGTTCATGTTTTTGTATATACTGTATATACAAAATTCCGTCAACTACAGCTGGAACCTTTACTCCGCATCCAACCCGTATGCCGTGTGCAAAACACGCACCGCAAGCTCGGTCTCATCCTCATCAATCAACACAGACACCTTGATCTCGGACGTCGAGATCGCCTGAATGTTGATCTTGCGGTCGGCCAAGGAGCTGAACATCGTTGAGGCGACCCCTGCGTGGCTTTTCATGCCGACGCCGACGACGGAAATCTTGGTCACCTTAGTATCGGGGATCAGGCGGTTGTAGCCAATCGCGTCGCGGCGGTTTTCCAATATGTCGGTGCAGCGCACGAGGTCGGCCTGCGGGCAAGTGAAGGTTACGTCGGTTTCGCCTTTGTCGCGGCCGACGTTTTGAATGATCATATCAACGTTGATATTTGCATCGGCCAGCGGGGCAAAAATATTGGCCACAGCGCCGGGGCGATCAGGGACCCGAGTCAGCGTGATTTTCGCCTCATTCTTGTCGGCGGCAATTCCGGTGATCAGTTGGCGTTCCACTTGATACTTCTCCAATTCTGCGTCGGTCACAATCATCGTACCGGGGATACTGTCTGCGTCAGGCGCACTTTCGTCTACGAATGAAGACAGGACTTGAACGCGCACGCCTTCTTTCATCGCAAGGCCGACCGAGCGGGTCTGCAAAACCTTTGAGCCAACCGAAGCAAGCTCTAGCATTTCTTCGTAAGTCACAGCTTTTAGCTTGCGGGCGCGGGCCACGATGCGGGGGTCAGTGGTGTAAACGCCATCGACGTCGGTATAGATATCGCAGCGATCTGCCTTCACCGCAGCGGCCACAGCGACAGCAGACGTATCAGAACCGCCACGCCCCAAGGTGGTGATGCGATTGTCGTCGGTCAGCCCTTGGAATCCCGGAATGACGGCGATGTTGCCAGCCTTCATCGACGCCAGCAATTCGTCGGTATCAATCGAACCAATGCGCGCCTTGGCATGGGCGTCATCAGTATGGATGGGCATTTGCCAGCCAAGCCAGCTGCGCGCTTCGCAACCAAGCGCTTGCAACGTGATGGCGAGCAAGCCTGCGGTAATCTGTTCGCCTGCGGCCACGACAACGTCATATTCGGCAGGGTCATACAGCGCGTTTGCTTCACGGCAGAAATTGACGAGGCGGTCCGTATCGCCCGCCATCGCGGAGACAACCACGGCAACTTCGTCACCCCGTTCGGCCTGACGCTTCACCAATTGGGCGACGCGGCGGATACGTTCGGTTCCGGCCATAGACGTGCCGCCAAATTTCATTACAATGCGGGCCATGAAAACCTTGAATAGTCGCTATATTACAATCGTGGGTCCTGATAAGGACAGGATATGACAAACGCAAGCTCAGCAACGACAATAAACGCTACGGAAGCTGCCCATTTCGGTGGCTTGGCCGCCGAATGGTGGGACCCAAAGGGTTCAAGCGCCATGCTCCACCGGCTCAATCCGGTGCGCCTTGGCTTCATTCGCTCTGCTGTCGACACGCATTTTGGTGGCGATGGCAAAGCGCGCTACCCGCTCGCGGGCAAGTCTGCGCTTGATGTTGGCTGCGGCGCGGGGCTTTTGTGCGAGCCACTTGCGCGTATGGGGGCAGATGTCACGGGCGTGGATGCCGCGCCGGAGAATATTGAAGCGGCAACGGCGCATGCGGCTCTGTCGGCACTGCCCATCACCTATCGCGCGGGCGAAATCGCCGCACAGGGCCTTGGCCAGTTTGATATCGTCTCATCGATGGAAGTCATTGAGCATGTGAACGATCCTGCGGTGTTCATTGGCGAGCTGAAACGCCGCATGAAGCCCGATGGCTTGCTGTTGCTATCAACGCCAAATCGCACCCCTGCCTCGCGCATCTTCCTCGTGGAAGCCGCCGAGCGCCTTGGCCAAGTCCCGCGCGGCACGCATGATTGGGACAAGTTTCTTACCCCCGATGAATTGACGGCGCTGCTGGACGATGCGGGCATTGAGATTGTCGACATGCAGGGCATTGCGTTTTCGCCCATGTCGGGGCTGCATTTAAGCAGCAATATGGCGCTGAATTACATATTGTCGGCGCGGTTGCGGGGCTGAGCTCCGCATTAGGTGAGAGGACCAACCCAAATCTTCTCCGTCACCCTGAACTTGGTTCAGGGTCTTACTTCTCCGGTTCTAAAAAGTAAGATGCTGAAACAAGTTCAGCATGACGTTTTTTGGGATCAGCAGACGATTTCGGCATCAGCGTTACGAATTTGGCTTAAGCCTCAATCATAGCCTGCGTCAGCATATTGGTCGTCGGCCAAGTCGGTAAAGCGGGTGATCTTCGCTTCGAACTTCATCCGCACGCGGCCTGTGGAACCATGGCGCTGTTTGGCAACGATGAGTTCGGCGACGCCAAAGATGCGCTCCATCTTTTCCTTCCATGCATCGTGCGCGGCTTCGTTGACGGGGTCAGGCTGCTTTGCGGCTTCGTAATAATCCTCGCGATACACGAACCAGACCATATCAGCGTCCTGCTCGATCGAACCGGATTCGCGAAGATCGGACAGCATCGGACGCTTGTCCTCGCGTTGTTCCACCGCACGACTGAGCTGCGAAAGGGCAATCACGGGCAGGCCCAGTTCCTTGGCCAAGGTTTTCAGACCTCGGCTGATTTCGGAGATTTCGTTGACGCGGTTGTCGCCCGCGCGGCTTGAGCCCTGAAGCAGCTGCAAATAGTCAACGACGATGAGCCCGATGCCATGCCGCCGTTGCAAGCGCCGCGCGCGGGTACGCAAAGCAGCAATGGTGAGCGCGGGCGTGTCGTCGATATATAGCGGCAATTCCTGAAGCTCGCGGCTGGCGCGGGACAGTTCACGGAAATCTTCGCGGCTGATCTTCCCCATGCGCAGCAGTTCGGAACTGATGCCCGATTGCTCCGCCAAGATACGCGTCGCCAGCTGATCTGCCGACATTTCGAGGCTGAAAAAAGCGACCTTTGCGCCTGCGCCTTTGGCTTCTTCAATGCCGTCTTCGCGTTCGCGGATCCAACGGCGCGCAGCGTTGAAGGCGATGTTGGTCGCAAGCGAGGTCTTGCCCATACCGGGGCGACCAGCGAGGATGACAAGGTCGGAATTGTGCAGGCCACCGCATTTGCCGTTAATGCTATCAAGGCCAGTTGTGACACCGGACAAGTTACCGCCCGACTGCAACGCCTTTTCAACATTGCGAATTGCCTCGGTCGATGCCTGCAAAAAGCTCTTCATCGAGCCAGTTTCGCCTTCGCCCTCGGCGACTTTGTACAAAGCGCTTTCTGCGGCTTCAATCTGGCCCTTCGGGTCAACACTCTCGCTGGTATCGAGCGCGTTGTCGACCAAAGTGCGGCCAACAGTCACCAGTTCGCGGAGCAAGGCGAGGTCGTAAATCTGCTGCGCAAAGTCGCGCGCGCCAATCAAGCCAGCGCCATCCGCGGTCAGCTTGATCAAATAGCCGGGGCCACCAAGCTCACGCATGGATTCGTCAGCTTCAAAAAACGGTTTAAGCGTTACGGGCGTCACCAGCATGTTACGGTCAATCAGACGCAAAATCTGTTCGTAAATGCGGCCGTGCAGCGGTTCAAAGAAATGGTCGGGCTGAAGTTTGATCGACACATCTTCGATCACCCGGTTATCAATCAGGATTGCGCCGAGAAACGCGGCTTCCGCCTCAATATTGCGGGGAAGGCGTTGGGGTTCAGCCTCATTGGCTGCTGCAAGTCTGATAAGTTCGGCCATAACCCCATATCCTTTAGCATGTTCAGCTTCGCAAGGGGGCACAAAAAGAAGTGCGGGGATATGGCTGTGGACAACATTCTGCGCATGAAGACGCCCCACAAACGGGATAGCCCTTGCCCCAAAAATATCTCAAGCTAACACAGCAACATGAGCGACCCGCGCATCACTAAAGTAGAGCTGGACGAAGCAACGATACTTCGGCGCAATGCCGATATCGAGCAGGAGCGGCGCGTCGCGATCTTCGATTTGATTGAAGATAACTTCTTTAAACCGCTGCGTGATATGGGTGACGGTTATGCCGGACCTTATCATTTGAGCATTAGCGTTGCGGACGGCCGCCTCATTCTCGACATCCGCCGGCAGGATGATTCCCCGCATGAAATGCTTATCCTGAGCTTGGGCCGCTTCCGCCGGGCTGTGAAAGACTATTTTGCTATTTGCGACAGTTACTACCAAGCCATTCGCAAGGCGAGCGCGGCCGAAATCGAAACTATCGATATGGCGCGGCGCGGCGTACATAATGAAGCAGCCGAGCTGTTGATGGAACGGCTTGAGGGCAAAGTGGAGGTCGATTTTGCCACGGCCCGCCGGTTGTTTACGCTGATCTGCGTGCTGCACATCAAAACCTGAACGCTACGCGGCGTAAAATCTCCTGCACCGGTGCTGCTATTGCGCAACAGCTATCGACTTCGCGCGGCGGTCACGCCTAGAGGGGATGCAACACACGCTTGAACAGAGGGTCGCATGACTGGGGGTAGCCGCCAATTCGTCCGGTGGGGCATAATCATGCTCGGCATCGCGCTCGCGGTGTTCGCTGGCTGGCGTTACGTCACCGCGTGGGCACCGTCGCGTGATGAATATCCCGTTCAAGGCATTGTGGTCAGCGAAAGCAACGGTCGCCCCAACTGGGCAGAGCTTGGCGCAACGGGTGTCGATTTCGCCTATATCACTGCGGTTGAGGGTGCACGCGTGCGCGATGCAGAATTTCAAACCAATTTGGCGGGTGCACAAGACGCCGGCATCCGGTTTGGCGCACTCCACCATTTTGACATCTGCCGACTTGCATCAGATCAGGCAACGATGTTCATCACCAGTGTTCCACGCAATGAACGCGCACTGCCCCCTGCGGTCCAGCTCGATTTTTCCGAAACATGCAAAGGGCGCCCGAACCGCGCACTGATATTGTCCGAACTCGCAACCTTCCTAAACCAGATTGAGGCGCATAGCGGCACACCCGCAATCCTGCTACT
>JBKBTH010000016.1:0-7213 GCA_046290915.1 Sphingorhabdus sp. | reverse complement strand
AGACCTTACGGGCACCGATATCCCTGTGCATTGCGCGCACGCCACGGGATATGAAACATTCCTGCTGTCGGAATTGCTGCCCCATGGCTTTGGTCCAGCCAGTCTGAAATAAAGCCGACGGCGCGTCCTGCGTGCGCGGGTGATAATTTCAACGCCGCCACTTGCGCTCACTCCGTAAAATGGCAAAAGCAGTCCCGTAACAGGGAGTGATTATGTCCATATTGTCCGACATCTGGATCCGCGAGCAAGCCAATGCGACCGGTATGATTGAACCGTTTGTCGAAGCCCAGCGCCGCGATGGCTGCATCAGCTATGGCCTGTCCTCTTACGGCTATGACGCCCGCGTCGCCGATGAGTTCAAGATTTTCACGAATGTCGACAGCTCGATAGTCGACCCAAAAGAGTTCGATCCCAAAAGCTTTGTCGACCGCAAGACCGACGTCTGCATCATCCCGCCCAACAGTTTCGCCTTGGCGCGCACCGTCGAATATTTCCGCGTCCCGCGCGACGTGCTCGTCATCTGCCTCGGCAAATCGACTTATGCGCGCTGCGGCATCATCGTGAATGTCACTCCGCTTGAGCCAGGCTGGGAAGGCCATGTCACGCTGGAGTTCAGCAACACCACGCCGTTGCCCGCGAAGATTTACGCCAATGAAGGTGCTTGCCAGTTCCTGTTCCTCAAAGGCGAACAGCCTTGCGAAACAAGCTATGCTGACCGTGCCGGCAAATATATGGGCCAACGCGGCGTTACACTGCCCAAGCTTTAATCTGTCTAAATCCAATGTGATGGCTCTTATCGGCCCGTCGTGCGTTATCCTTGCGACCGGGTTTTTGCTGCCCCTCGGCTAAGCCCGGTCAACCGGAGGATTTAGCCATGTTATCAGGATTATTCGCAGTCATCGGCCGCATCATGCTTGCGCTGATTTTCATCATCTCGGGCGCTATGAAGCTGACCGATATTTCGAGCACGAGCACGTATATGGCGAGTGTCGGATTGCCATCGGAAATGGCCCTGCCCGTAGCCATATTAGAAGTCGTTGGCGGATTAATGATCGTTTTCGGCGTGTTTACGCGATTAACGGCCTTGGCATTCGCCGCCTTCTGTTTGCTGACCGCATTGCTTTTCCACCGCGAGACTGCTGATCCGATGCAGGCGGCAATGGCGTTTAAAAACATCGCTATCGCAGGGGGTTTCCTGTGCCTGTTTGCATATGACCAGAAAAGCTGGAGCTTTGATTCCTACCGTACCCGCAAACGCCGTGAAGCCGAGGCACGCCTCGCCCCGACAAGCGACCATGCCGCAACCGGTGCAGGCTAAAAACTTCTCTCCCTTTTGACATTGCCGCCTGCGCAGCCCATCACGACCGGCAACAGAATCACGGGAGAGAGCAGAATGTCAGACGCACGCGAGTTCGATATCATTGTCTATGGCGCCACCGGTTATACCGGCCGCTTGGTTGCAGAATATCTGAAATCCAAGACCGGCCTAAAATGGGCGATGGCTGGACGCAGCGCGGACAAGCTGGCGGAAGTACGCGATCTGATTGGCGCAGCGGCAGATACGCCGTTAATCGTCGCCGACGCCTCGGATCCGGCATCGCTCGACGCGATGGTGAAGCGCACCAAAGTCGTGCTGACCACCGTTGGACCCTATCAACTTTATGGCAATGAACTGGTCGAGGCCTGCGTTGCGAATGGCACTGACTATACCGATTTGTGCGGAGAGCCCGCATGGATGCGGCAGAAAATTGACCAGCATAACGAAACTGCAAAGGCATCGGGCGCACGGATTGTGTTTTCTGCAGGCTTCGATTCCATCCCCTTCGATCTTGGCGTGTTGATGCTGCAAAAGCATTGCGTTGAGACCTTTGGTGCCCCTGCGCCGCGCGTTAAAGGACGCGTCCGTGCGATGAAGGGCACCTTCTCTGGAGGAACTGCGGCTAGCCTGAAGGCTACGATGGTTGCAGCATCAAAGGATCCAGCGGTTATCGGATATCTGACAAACCCGTTCAGCCTTGCGGGCGGATTTGAAGGCCCTGCGCAACCAGCAGGGAACAAGCCCGAATATGACGAAAGCCTTGGCAGTTGGGCAACAAGCTTTGTTATGGCGCCGATTAACACCAAAAATGTACACCGCACAAACGCGTTGCTTGGGCAGGCCTTTGGCGCCGATTTCGTTTACGACGAGATGATGCTGACGGGCCCCGGCGAACAAGGCGAAGCCATCGCCAAGCATGTCGCATCGACGCCAATGATGGGCGGGGACAATGATCCCAAGCCCGGCGAAGGTCCCACCAAAGAAGAACGCGACACCGGTTTTTACGATGTGCTGTTCGTGGCGGAATACCCCGATGGCCGGACGGCCAAGCTGAGCGTCAAGGGCGACCGTGACCCGGGCTATGGTTCAACGAGCAAGATGATCAGCGAAACCGCCATTGCCTTGAGCGAAAATCAGGGCGCGGGCGGTGTTACCACGCCGGGCGCTGCGCTCGGCGAAACGCTGGTTGATCGACTGCAAAAATACGCCGGGTTGAGCTTTGCTGTTGAGGGCTAACCCCTTCCAAAACGGGCAGCACGGCTATATATGGCGCAAGCCATGTTAGGTCGCCTTTTCAAAAAAACTGCCGCGTCGCGGCCCATTGATACTGCCCGCGTGCCGGACGGTGTGCGCATCTATGCCATTGGGGATATTCATGGCCGTGATGACCTGCTGAACGCGCTGTTGACGAAAATCGAGGCCGATGATCGCGCGCGTGGTTCATCCGACACGCAAATTATCTTCCTAGGTGACCTTGTGGACCGGGGCCCCGGCAGCGCTGCGGTGGTCGAAACCGCATTGGCGCTCAAGACGGCGGGCCGCAATGTCCGGTTCCTGATGGGCAATCACGAAGAAGTGTTCGTAAGCGCATGCCGCAAAGGCGACACCAAAGTGACGCGCTTTTTCCTGCGCATTGGTGGCGAGGCAACATTGCTGTCTTACCCAATCACCCGCGCAGAATATATGACGCTGGATATGGAGCAATTGACCGAGCGATTGGACACGCTGGTGCCGCGCGAACATGTAGAATTCATCGAAGGTTTCGAAGACCAGATCGTCATCGGCGATTATGTGTTTGTCCACGCAGGCATTCGACCAGGCGTGCCGCTCAGCGACCAAAAGCCAAGCGATTTGCGTTGGATTCGCGAAGAATTTATCGGTCAACGTGGCGATCTGGAAAAGGTCGTGGTTTACGGACACACGATTTACGAAGACGTCGAGGAACGGGGGTCGCGCATTGGTATCGACACCGGCGCTTACGACTCAGGCAAGCTGACGGCACTGGCACTTGAAGGCGGCGAACGCTGGTTTCTGCAAACATGACAGGAATATAATCGATGAAAAAACTACCCTTGTTGGCCAGTTTGCTTGCGCTGAGCATTGCGGCACCAGCCGCCGCGCATGATGGTCCAAGCCCCGAGCGCCTGAAGGCCGATGTTGAAAAACTGGTGAGCTTCGGCACGCGCCATACATTGTCATCTGCGACAGATCCAAAGCGCGGCATTGGCGCCGCGCGGCGCTGGGCGCAAAGCGAGTTCGAAAAGATTTCCAAGGCTTGCAAAGGCTGCCTGACGACCGAATTGCTTGAACGCAATATGTCCGGCCCACGCATTCCCAATGGTGTGAACATCGTTGACGTCCTTGCGATCAAGCCCGGTAAAATGGGCTGGAACCATGTCATCATTATCGCTGGCCATATCGATAGCCGCGTGTCGGATGTCATGGACTTCACCAAGGACGCGCCCGGAGCAAATGACGATGGATCGGGCAGCGCGCTCGTTATCGAAGCCGCACGGTTGATGTCGAAAGAGCCGCAGGGCGATGCAACGATCGTGTTTGCGCTTCTCTCGGGCGAAGAACAGGGCCTGATGGGCGGGCGTTTGCTGGCAGAAACGGCCAAAGAACGCGGCTGGAAAGTCAGCGCGATGTTGAACAATGACATCGTCGGCGGAACGCTTGGTACCGACGGTCGCATCGTGAAAAATATCGTCCGCGTTTTCAGCGAAGGCATTCGCGCATCGGAAGATTTGCCCGGCCAAATGGCGCGCCGCAACAGCGGCGGCGAAGATGACGGCCCAAGCCGTTCGTTGATGCGCTATGCCGACAATATTGGGGCAAAGGTATATCCCGACGTAACGCTGGACGTCTTCGGCGTCCGCCGCCCTGACCGTTTCGCGCGCGGTGGTGACCATTTACCGTCGCTTGAGCTTGGTTTCCCCGCAATCCGCTTCACCGTTGGCGTTGAAAATTATCATCACCAGCATCAGGATTTGCGCACCGAAAACGGTATTGAATATGGCGATACCGTCGACAAGATGGACTTTGACTATCTGGCCAAGGTCACGATGCTGAACGTCTTTACGGCAAATGCGCTTTCGGTCGCGCCGCCTGCCCCTGCTTCGGCGATCTTGGGTGGCGCGGTCACATCAGATACAACCGTCAAATGGGACGCAGCGCCTGGTGCGCAACGATATCGCATCTATCAACGCCGTGCCGATGCACAAGACTGGGTTTTTGTCCGCGAAGTCGAAGGCACCGAAACTGTACTTAAGGGCCTGATCGTTGACGATCATTTCGTTGGCGTGAGCTCCGTAAGTGCATCAGGTGGCGAGAGCATCATCACCTTTGCCGGATTGCCACCCCGCCGTTAACCCCAACCGGAAAACAAATGGGCGCGGTCTTTTCAGACCGCGCCCATTACTACCCCCGGGTGATACTCGCTTGATAAGTTCAGGCGACGAGCGGCTGTTCCATATCGTCGAGATCGCGCAGCACATAGCCACGGCCCCAGACGGTTTCGATATAGTTTTCGCCGCCACATGCGAGCGCGAGTTTCTTGCGTAGCTTGCAGATGAAAACGTCAATAATTTTGAGTTCCGGTTCGTCCATGCCGCCATAGAGGTGGTTCAGGAACATTTCCTTGGTCAGCGTGGTGCCCTTGCGCAGCGAAAGCAGCTCAAGCATTGCATATTCCTTGCCGGTCAGGTGCACACGGCTGCCATCGACTTCAACAGTCTTGGCATCCAGGTTAACCGCAAGCTTGCCAGTCCGGATGACCGACTGCGAATGGCCCTTTGAACGACGCACAACAGCGTGAATACGGGCGACGAGTTCATCGCGATGGAATGGCTTGGTCACATAATCGTCGGCACCAAAGCCGAACGAGCGGACCTTTGAATCCATCTCGCTAATCCCGGAAAGGATGAGCACTGGCGTCTGCACCTTGGCGACGCGCAGTTTCTTCAGAACGTCATAACCGTGCATATCGGGCAGGTTAAGGTCGAGCAGTATGATGTCATAATCATATAGCTTACCCAGATCGAGGCCTTCTTCGCCCAAATCGGTGGTGTAGACATTGAACCCTTCGGTCGCGAGCATCATCTCGATGGCCTTGGCCGTGGTCGGTTCGTCTTCAATCAAAAGCACACGCATTGGGCAAACCCCTTTTTTAAACCCTTGCACCCCCGAAGCAGCACTGGCGAAACCGGGTGATGCGACGGGCTTTATTAACCATAAGAGAAATGAACTGAAAAGGTTAATTTGCCGTTAATGCTCGGTTTTGCGCGAGTCGCGGGGAGCAAAGTTCACAAATATTGACGATTTCTGCGGGTTTGAGAGTCGTGCGATATGGTAAAAAACATTTGTAAAACATCCGCCACTTTGCCTTCCAGACGACGAAAAGAGCAAATTCATGCATAATGGGGCGTTAATTTCATCATGAAGACGCCATTTATTTTAAACATTGCCGGTTTGTCGCGCCGACATAAGTTGCAACGCACGTAATTTGCGGACGCAGCCTGATGTCTGCGAATTAAGGATACTTGAACACGCCAGCTTCGATATTATCTCTCGTCCATTCCGGCGGTTCATGTCCCCGCCGATGCGGATATTTTGAATGACTGACGCGAGCACATCCAACGGCCTCCATATCGAGGCACGGCCCTTCCCGTCGCTTGGCAAGCGGGATCATGGCTGGCTGAAACCCAACTTCCACTTCAGCTTTTCGGATTATTACGATCCAGCGCGCATGAGCTGGGGCGCAATCCGCGTCTGGAACGATGACGAGATCGCCGCGCAATCCGGCTTTGCGCCGCATGCGCACGATAATATGGAAATCATTACGTATGTGCGCGAGGGCGCCATCACGCACAAGGACAGCATGGGCAATGTCGGCCGGACCGAGGCGGGCGACGTGCAGGTCATGTCCGCTGGAACCGGCGTCACGCACAGCGAATATAATCTGGAGGATGGTCTATGCCGTCTGTTCCAGATTTGGGTCCTGCCACGCGACCGCAATGTCCAGCCCGCGTGGGACCAACGACAATTTCCGAAAGGCGACCGTTCAGGCGCGTTCAATGTGCTGGCGAGCGGCTATAGCGAAGAGGGCGCGTTGTCGATCAACGCCGACGCCCGCGTGCTTGGCGCGACCGTCACAGCAGGGGCAACGGCGGAATATGAACTGGCCGAAGGCAACCATGCCTATCTGGTTCCAGCGACTGGCCGCGTGCGCATAGATGGCGTCGAATATGGTGCACGTGACGGTATCGCCATCAAAGGCGCTGGCGTGCTTAAAATCGAAGCACTCGAAGATGCCGAGCTGGTGATGGTCGACAGCGCGTAGCGTCTCGCGCTATGGGCAGGCCATGGCTTTTGACCTGCCCGAAGACTTGCTTGAAGAAACCTTCTTGGCCTCAACCGGGCCGGGCGGGCAGAACGTCAACAAAGTCGCCACTGCGTGCCAGTTGCGCGTCGATGTCTTTGCGCTTGGTCTGCAGCCTTATGCATTCCGGCAGTTGAAGATACTGGCGGGCAGCAAGATGACGATGAACGGTGAGTTGATCGTCACCGCGCGCAGCCACAGAACGCGCGAAGCCAACCGCGCCGATGCCCGCGCCCGCGTCATCGAGCTGATCGACCGCGCGCACATACGGCAGGCACGCCGTGTCGCCACCAAGCCAAGCAAGGCCGCCAAGGCACGTCGCGTAGATGCCAAAAAGGGCCGGTCAACGGTCAAGAAAAACCGTGGCAAGGTCAGCTTCGACTGATAGAGTAAAGTTATGTACGAATTTGCAATTGATACGAACGCCCCGAAATCGGAAATGTACCGCGAACTGGTCCAGTCGGCCGATGCCCTGACCAGCACCGAGACCGACAGCATTGCCAACATGGCAAATA
>JBKBTH010000168.1:0-4860 GCA_046290915.1 Sphingorhabdus sp. | reverse complement strand
ATGAAGTGAATCAACAAGGCCAGGACGAACAGGAACATTGCCAAAGCAACCAGTGTTCTGCGCGGATCAAATATTAACCAAAGTCTCCACATGGTACCGCCTCCTTATGTTATGATTGTCGTGATGGTTGCGGTAGCAACCTGGACCGCATCATTAAGCATCGCGTAGCCATTGATGCCCGGAAACCAAGGTCTCCACATCCATACCAACACATGCGCAATGATTGCGACGATGGTAAAACCAATGAAGCTGCTCACAAAAATTTTGTGAAACTCCTTGGCTTCTTCCGGAGTCAGATAGGCTCCGGGACCAAAGCGTTCGTTATCGCTCATATTCCCTACTCCATTTTAACCCCATCGAGCCGTATTTTGTGACTCTTCCGGGCGTTTGCCCCGCAGCACCCTTTGCTGCAAAGGTATGTGACATCCGGCCTATGGCTGGATGAATAAGTTGGGCGTGGCTCATGCCTCTGCCCCTTGTAACATTGCGGCGGCCAAGCGATCGGCGGATACATGATCCTCTCCGGCGCGGCGGGCGCTGCGTTCTGCGGCATCACGCAGATTCTTCGCGGCTGAAATGCGCACCAACACGGGTTGCGCTTCGACAATTTCGTCAAGCTTTGCCTTGGCTTCGTGATCCCAGCGCAAAATCGTCTGGCTACGTGCAGGCGTTGCCTTTCCGGCATCCATTTGCGTCGACAGCGGCAGGATATGGAACAGTGCGTCAAACAACGCATTGCACACTTCCTGCACCAGATAGGTCGCGCCGGAATATCCCATATAGGGCGTTCCTGTATGGCGGCGGATGGCTGCGCCGGGGAACGACGCCGGAACGAAAATCCCGCGTCCGCCGCTTTCGGCCATATACATGCGTTCGTTGTAACTGCCGAAAATCACCAAAGGTGGATTGTCGAAAATCGCATCACGCACGGCTTGGTTGTCCGGCTTTTTGCCAGCGCTTCGGCTGAAAGAAAAATTGCAGGGCAGGCCCATGTCATCTTCAAGAAATTTGCGGATGCCGCGTGCGTAGGTTTCGGTCGCGACGATGCCAAAGCTTGCCGTGCCGAAGAAATCCTGAGTCACGGACCGCCACAAATCCCACAAAGGCTTGATTGTCGTATGCTTTTCTTTTTCAATGAACGGCTCTGGATCGAGCCCAGTCATTTCGCCGAGCTGGCGCAAGAAACGGGTTGTTGAATCGAGGCCGATTGGCGCTTGCAGATAAGGCCGTTCAAGCTTCTCGCATAGGTTGCGGCCAAATTCTCGATACATGCAGACATTGACCGATGCGAGCGCAAGGCGGTGGATGTCAGCGAGATGGCTCCCCAGCGGGAATACCATATTCACCTCAGCGCCGATGCCTTCAATAAGCCGGCGGATTTCAGCGAGATCCGATGGCATGTTGAACACGCCATAGGATGGTCCAATGATGTTGACCTTGGGCTTGTCGCCCTCAGCCAATTCTTTGGGTGCCACGATTTTTTTGGGACCAAATTCCGTCCAAAGCCATGTCAGCGCGCGATCTTCCGATTGCCATTGGTCTTCGTCAATTGTGCGCGGCAAAAACCGCCGGATATTGGTGCCTTCGGGTGTTACCCCGCCACCAATCATTTCGGCAATGGACCCAGTGACCACCACAGCGGGCAGATCAGGATCAAGTGCTTTCCAGGCGCGGCGCATGGCGCCTTCGGTGCCCGTCTTGCCAAGTTCTTCTTCGCCAAGGCCAGTGACGACGATGGGCAGTTCGTGCGGCGGCAGACCGTCCGTATAATGCAGCACAGATGTGACCGGCAAATTTTCGCAGCCGACCGGGCCGTCAATAATGACCTGAAGGCCCTTAATGGCGGTGAAAGCATAAACTGCGCCCCAATAGCCGCCGGCGCGATCATGATCGATGATCAGTGTCATGATCCGATGGCCTCCGCTGCTTTGGCTGCGGCTGCATTTTGTGCGGCAAATTTGGCTTTGAATTTGGGCCGATCAACAGGTGTTTCTTCCCAGATGCCCGCAGCATGACCCGAACCGACGCCTTCGAAAAAGGCATGCATCCGGTCAAAGCGTTCTTTGTTGCCGATGGCGGCGTTGATGACTTGAGCCAAGCTGCCTGCGCCGGCAGGACCCATCAGCGGACGTGCCGAGATCAGGTTCGTGAAATAGAGCGCTGGAATGGCCTTCGCCTTGGCATGCTGGACAACGGGCGTGGTGCCGATGGCCAGGTCTGGACCAAATTCGTTGACTGCAGCGATGTCCTGTTCAAGGCTCGCGCGATAGTTGACCCGCACGCCCTTGGCCTCAAGCCATTCGCGGTCTGGATCCGACCATTTTGTGCGCGGGCATGCGGTTCCGACATAGGGCACATCAGCGCCGCTTTCGATCAACAGGCGCGCAACCAGAAGCTCCGACCCTTCATAGCCTGAAACGGTAATTCGGCCCTTGATAGGCTTTGCAGCGAGCGCGCCTTGAATGGCGGGCAAGATGGCATTTTGTGCAGCTGCGATTTGGTCCGCGCTTGCGCCAGTGGCTTCACCGATTGCTTGCAGCCATGCGGCCGTGCCGTCCCGGCCGACTGGAGCAGAGCCAACAACCTTGCGGCCTGCGGCTTCAAATTCACGCACGCTGGCGGTGTAAAACGGATGGATGGCGGCAATGACTGCGCCGTCGAGTGCAGCATATAGCTCGCGCCATTCACGGGTGGGAACAACTGGTCCAGCGGCAAGTCCCAATGGCTCAAGCATATGGGCTATGCCCATTGGGTCGGCTGGGAACATTTCACCAAGCAGCGTGACCGATGGTTTGTCTGGCAATGAGGCGGGCGCCGCGACTGGACCCTGGCTTGCCTCGGTCCGTGCGTATTTCAGCATGGCGCCAGCGAGAACGTCCTTTGCTTCCGCATGGGTGGGAATGCCAAAGCCTGGCACATCAATACCAATGATGCGCACACCGTTGATCGCGTCAGGCAACAACCGTAACGGAACGCCGCTTGCGGTGGGCACACATAAATTGGTGACGACGATGGTGTCATATTTTTCGGGGTCGGCCATCTGCTCGACGGCTTCTTTGATATCCTCGAACAATTTGCCGGTGACGAGTGTTTCCGAGCTGAACGGCACATAACCGACACTGCGGCGCGCGCCGTAGAAGTGCGATGTGAACGTCAGGCCATAGACGCAGCATGCAGAGCCCGACAGAACGGTCGCGGTGCGGCGCATACGCAGACCAACGCGCAGTGAGCCAAAGGCCGGACACATGGACTGCGGCTGGTCATGCGGGCCGACCGGATAGTCAGCCGCATATTGGTCCAGAATTTCGGTTTTGCCAGCTTTCTTCGCTGCCTCAAGCATGGTGTCCTTGCCACCATGGCAGCCGCCACCCTCTGCGGGCGCAGCAGAAAGATCGATGCGGTCACGCGCTCGATCAGTTCCTGGAGAGGCAACGAGTTCAGTCACGCATCAAACCTCATCATAAATGACTTCAAGCGATGGCTTTTCTTCGAAGACGCCTCCGCGCATGTCGGCCTGCGTTGCTGGCACGAGCTGAATGTTGCCGCCGACTTCATCCGGCGAAAACAGGCCAAGCAGGCCGTCTTGCTCCAATGGCTTTGGCTGGCGTGGCGGGGCATTGGCGACATTTTCGCCAAGCTCAGCAAACAGGCTGCCCCATTCGCTGTCGGGGGTGCCGATGATTTGATAATTGGCCGATTTGCGCCGAATATCCTCGTTCGCTGGGATTGAAATCAGCACGGGGATGTCGACTGCTGCGGCAAAGGCTTGTGCTTCGCCGGTGCCGTCATCCTTGTTGATGATCATGCCGGCTACGCCGACATTTCCGCCCATTTTGCGGAAATATTCGACCGCTTTGCAGACGTTGTTTGCGACATAAAGCGATTGAAGGTCGTTAGACCCAACGACGATAACCTTTTGGCACATGTCGCGGGCAATCGGCAGGCCAAAGCCGCCGCAGACAACGTCGCCCAGGAAATCGAGCAGGACATAGTCAAAGCCCCAATCGTGGAAGCCGAGCTTTTCAAGCAATTCGAAGCCATGGATGATTCCGCGTCCACCGCAACCACGACCCACTTCCGGGCCACCAAGTTCCATCGCGAAAACGCCATCTCGTTGGAAGCAAACGTCTTCGATGGAAACTTCTTCACCGGCAAGTTTCTTGCGCGACGAGGTTTCAATGATGGTGGGGCAGCTTTTGCCGCCGAACAGCAATGATGTGGTATCCGACTTGGGGTCGCAACCGATGAGCAGCACGCGCTTGCCTTGCTGCGCCATCATATAGCTAAGGTTTGACAAAGCGAAGCTCTTGCCCGAGCCGCCCTTGCCGTAAATCGCAATAATCTGGGTTTCTTTTTTCACTTCGCCCGTGTGCACGGGATCGGGTTCGATCGCGGCTTCACCGCGCAAAGCCTCTATGTCCAGCATAGTCATTCGCAGTTTCTCCAATCGAGTACCATTTTCAGGCAGTCAGGGTTTTCAAAGGCCTCGGGATATGCGGCTTGCGCGTTTGAGGCAGGCTCGATGCAAGAGATCAGGCCAGAAAGGTCGAGGGCGCCGGTTTCAATCAGTGCATGCACCGAATGCAGGTCGTCCGGTTGCCATTCTGCAGCGACGCGGATGCGCGCCTCACGCTGGAATGCAGGGGCAAAATCAAAGGCAATGGGCTGGCTATAGAAACCGGCAAGAACAAGCTCCCCACCTTTGGCAAGCCGGCCAATGAAGCTGTTTATTGATGCTGCGTCACCGCTTACGTCGTAAATGCGCGCGTAGTTGGTCCGGTCATCATCCTTTGGATGAATGACATGATAACCCTGTGCACCTGCCATGCGGCTTTCGTTGGTGTCCCATACAACGGGCGG
>JBKBTH010000167.1:0-4903 GCA_046290915.1 Sphingorhabdus sp. | reverse complement strand
AGGTTGGCATTCGAACGCTTAATCGCCACTGCCGCGAACAGGCGGAGCGCTACGGTGTAGAAATACTCCCGATGCTGAACTTCTCGCCCGACCATGTGCCGGTCCTGGAAGGTCCACTCTACATCAGTTTTGATCTTGATGGCCTTGACCCGTCAGAGGCGCCGGGTGTTGCACATCCTGAACCAGGTGGCCTGACAGTGCGCGAAGCGCTGTCAATTATTGCCAGACAAACGGCGCCGATCGTTGGCGCGGACGTCGTTGAGTTGAATCCCGGGCGCGACATAAACGACGTTACGGCGATCGTCGCGGCCAAGCTGGTGCGCGAACTCGCCGCGCGTATTTATCAAAATCATTCAGGAGAATAGCCATGACCATCACAGTGCACCATTTGAACAATTCGCGCTCACAACGGATATTGTGGCTGCTTGAAGAATTAAACCTGCCGTATGAAATTCAGCATTATGCCCGCGATGCCGTGACCAATCTTGCGCCAGAGGCGCTTTTGAAAATGCATCCATTGGGCAAGTCACCGTTAATTGAGGACGCGGGCAATATCATCTTCGAATCAGCGGCGATTGTCGAATATATTTGTGAGCGTCATGGTGGCGGGCACTTGGTACCTCCGCGTGGGACAGACGAACATATCCGCTATTTGGAATGGCTGCATTTTGCCGAAGGTTCAGCAATGACGCCCATTTTGCTTAACCTGTACACTGCGCGCCTAGGCGAAGCCGCAGCGCCGCTGCATCCGCGCATTGATCAACAGCTGGAAAGCCATTTTCAGTTCATGGAAGACAGCTTGGAGGCCGCAGGATGGTTTGTGGGTGACGGCTTAAGCGGCGCCGACATCATGATGAGCTTTCCAGCAGAAGCTGCCGTGAAAATGGGCCGTGCCGCCAGCCGTCCAAACCTCACCAAATTTGTCGAGACAATCCACGCTCGGCCAGCGTTTCAGCGTGCACTCGAAAAGGGCGGGCCTTACGCCTATGCCTGATGGAGCGGCAAAGTGCATATCCGGCTTGCAGCGCGGCGAGTCGTTCCCTAAGTCGCTGTCGCTATGACATCGACCAATGATATTCGCCGCGGTTTCCTCGATTATTTCGGGAGCGCTCAGCACGACGTAGTTTCGTCCGCACCACTGGTGCCTTACAATGACCCGACATTGATGTTCGTCAATGCGGGCATGGTGCCGTTCAAAAACGTATTTACGGGCCTTGAGAGCCGCGAAACGCCGCGTGCTGCCTCAAGCCAGAAATGCGTGCGTGCCGGAGGCAAGCACAATGATTTCGACAATGTCGGATACACGGCGCGCCATCATACGTTCTTTGAAATGCTCGGAAACTTTTCGTTCGGGGACTATTTCAAAGAGCAGGCGATTACCCACGCGTGGACATTGCTGACCAAGGAATGGGGCCTTGATCCATCGCGCCTGACGACGACGGTTTATCACACGGATGATGAGGCATTTGACCTTTGGCGCAAAATTGCGGGACTTCCCGAAGAGCGCATCATCCGTATCGCAACGAATGATAATTTCTGGTCGATGGGCGATACAGGGCCATGTGGTCCTTGCAGCGAGATCTTCTATGACCATGGCGACCACATCTTTGGTGGCCCTCCTGGAAGCCCGGACGAAGATGGCGACCGTTTCGTCGAAATCTGGAACCTAGTGTTCATGCAATTCGAACGTCAGGATGACGGCACCGACGTGCAATTACCTAAACCGTCGATCGATACCGGCATGGGACTCGAGCGCATCTCGGCGGTTATGCAGGGCGTGCACGACAATTATGATACCGATACGTTCAAGGCGCTGATCAATGCGTCAGAGGAGTTGACCGGCACCAAGGCGCAGGGCGAGCAAATGGCGAGCCACCGCGTTATCGCCGACCATTTGCGCTCGACCAGCTTCCTATTGGCCGATGGTGTCATGCCGTCGAACGAAGGCCGCGGTTATGTTCTGCGCCGCATCATGCGTCGCGCCATGCGCCATGCGCATATTTTGGGCGCGAAAGAGCCGTTGATGCACCGTTTGGTGGGCAGTCTCGCCGCCGAAATGGGCGCGGCCTATCCCGAATTGTTGCGCGCGCAGCCAATGATTGAAGCAACTTTGCAGCAGGAAGAAACCCAATTCCGCCGTACGCTCGACAAGGGCATCAAGCTGCTCGATGAAGCCACCACAGGAATGCAGCCCGGTGACGTATTGGCCGGTGATACCGCCTTCAAACTCTACGACACTTACGGCTTTCCATATGACCTGACCGAAGACGCCTTGCGTGCGCAGGGCTTTGGCATCGACCAGGCCGGTTTCGAAACTGCCATGAACAGCCAGAAAGCGATGGCACGTGCCGCGTGGAAGGGTTCTGGCGCCAAGGCATCGGATGACGTCTGGTTCGACATTGCCGAGCGCGTGGGCGCAACCGAGTTTACAGGGTACGCAGCCAGCGAAGGCGAGGGGCAAGTCGTTGCGCTCGTCAATGATGGCGTTGAAGTGCAGTCCGCCGTTGCGAACGACACAGTGACCGTCATCACCAACCAGACGCCATTTTACGGCGAAAGCGGCGGCCAGATGGGCGACGCAGGTGTCATTTCTAGCACCAACATGCGCGGCGAAGTGACCGATACCGCAAAGCCACTTGGCCGTTTGCATGCGCATCAGGTGACGATCGGCACTGGCGAGATCAAGGTTGGCGACTTTGTCACCTTGAAAATCGATACAAAGCGTCGCGATGCCCTGCGTGCCAACCATAGTGCAACTCATTTGCTTCATGCATCATTGCGTCAAAGACTAGGCAGTCATGTGACGCAAAAGGGAAGTCTGGTTGCGCCTGATCGGTTGCGCTTTGACTTCTCGCATAATCAGGCGGTGACAGCTGATGAAATTGCGTTCATTGAGGCGGACGTGAACGCG
The DNA here is from genome assembly GCA_046290915.1 of Sphingorhabdus sp. Taxonomy (GTDB): domain Bacteria; phylum Pseudomonadota; class Alphaproteobacteria; order Sphingomonadales; family Sphingomonadaceae; genus Sphingorhabdus_B. The sequence continues at coordinate 1,992 of JBKBTH010000167.1, read as the reverse complement.
CAAATTCGCGGCAATGACGCGGTGACAACCCGATTGATGACTCCCGATGATGCGGTGGCCGCTGGTGCGCTTGCTTTGTTTGGCGAAAAATACGGCGATGAAGTCCGCGTGCTGACGATGGGTAAGAGCGACGAAGCGCACTACTCAGTCGAATTGTGCGGCGGAACGCACGTTAACGCGCTTGGCGACATCGCCTTGTTCACCGTCGTTTCCGAAGGCGCCGTCGCAAGCGGGATCCGCCGGATTGAGGCGTTGACCGGAGAGGCCGCACGCCTCTGGCTCGTCGGCCGCGAGATCCAGCTGAAGAACGTTGCCGCGATGCTGAGAACTGCGCCTGATGAAGTCGGTGCGCGTATTGAAACATTGATGAGCGAACGCAAGCGGATGGAGAAAGAACTCTCCGAAGCCAGAACTGCGCTCGCATTGTCCGGTGGCGGCGGTCCCAAGGCAGAAGCCGAAACAATCGGCGAAGTCACGTTCATGGGGCAGGTCATCAATGGTATCGAGCCCAAGGCCCTTCGCGGTTTGGCTGATGATCAGATGAAGGCGATTGGCAGCGGTGTCGTTGCCATTATTGCGGCGAACGAGAATAGCAACACGGTGGTTGTTGCGGTCTCACCGGCACTCCATGTCACGCTGACTGCACCAGACCTCGTTCGCGCGGCGACTGACGCTATGGGTGCTCAAGGTGGCGGTGGACGTCCCGACATGGCCCAAGGTGGCGGTCCAGCCGGCGCTGAACTGGCGCAGGCGGCATTGGACGCGATAAGAGCAAAGATTGCAGGTTAAGACGTCAGCTTGAGCTTGGGGGCCTCGTCGAGGCCTCCGGCTTCCTTAATTTGCCTGCGGAATTCGTCGCGCTTTTCATGAATCGACGCAATGACTGGGCCCATGGCAACGCCTAAGTCGACAAGCACAGCTTCCGATAGCTGAAGCGAGCTCTCCAGCGTTTCTGGAACCGCGTCTGTTACACCTGCCTGATACAGGCGTGCAGCATGGTCTGCATCGCGTGCACGCGCGACGATCGTGATGTCGGGCAACCATTGCCGCACGCGCTTGACGATATGTTCAGCCAGCACTGGCTGGTCCATTGTCAGAATAAGCGCCTTTGCGTGGCCAAGGCTTAACTTATCCAATGTTTCCGGCCTTGAGATGTCACCGAAGATTACCTTGTAACCTCCGCGCCGCGCCGCGGTGACGGCATCCACATTGGACTCAACCGCGACATAAGGCTGACCATGCGTGGTCAGCATGTCGGCTACCAGCTTCCCGACCCGGCCAAAGCCAATCACGACAGTGCGCGGTTCTTGCGTCGGGTCTTGCTCATGCACTTCGTCATCGCTCTCGCGCAGCTCAAGCCGGCGCGCCATGTCGTGGCCGATCCGCGCCAATATGGGCGTGATGGTCAAGCCAATGGCCGTTGCGACTTGCCAGAAGTTGATGGTCGCGGAGTCAATGATCTGCGCCGCGCCTGCTGCACCCAGCACGATGAGTGTGGTTTCAGAGGGACTTCCCATCAAGACACCTGTCTCGGTGGCGGTTCCCGTGCGTGCACCGTTCAGCTTCAGTAGGCCTGCGGTAACGGCTGCCTTTATGAGCACTACGCTCGCAACCGCTCCGACAAGCGCGGCCCAATTCGCCGCGACAAAGCGCAAATCGACCTGCATCCCGATGCTGATTAGAAACACGCCCAGCGCCAGACCTTTGAAGGGCGCGGTCATGACCTCGACTTCAGTATGATAATCCGTCTCTGCAATTAACAGGCCGGCGATCATTGCGCCGACGATGGGCGACAGGCCAACTGCGCCAGTCGCGAGGCTTGCCACGATAACAACCAACAGGCTGACTGAAACAAAAAGCTCAGGGCTTTTGGTGCGTGCGGCCTGTCCGAACAGACGGGGCAGGAAGAAACGACCAAGCACCAGCATGCCGACGATTACCAATGTGCCCTGCCAGAGCACTGTTACGATGCTGTCCCATGAATCAGCCCCA
>JBKBTH010000166.1:0-4916 GCA_046290915.1 Sphingorhabdus sp. | reverse complement strand
GCCTTCCCAATAGACCGTATCCAACAGATCCGCATCGGCAACGAGCAGCGCGCGCCCTTTGCCAATCCGGCAATCCGCAAGCAGGCCGTCCTGCTCTATGGCACATGGACCGGCACCGTCACCGCCCATCTTAAACCATTCGCCGGGCGTCTGCGTACGGATACTCAGGTCGCCAATCTTCCGGATGGCCATCGGCTCCGCATCTACAATGGGCAGCACAAGCTCAAGGCCCCAGTGCGAAAACAATGGCGACAACATCGACGTGAACAACGGCCTGCGCTTGTCGCCCAATGGATATAGGCTGCCCCATTGCAGCGCAGGATCAGCGAGGATCAGCAAACGGCCGCCTTTGCGGACCCAGCTATCCAATTGGACCAGTTCGGTCGGGCTAAAGGCGCGCGGCTGCGCAAGCAATAGCAATGGCTGTTTGGCCACATCGCTGAGGTTATCCAGCGGCTGGACATCGTAGCTTTGGCTAAGCCGCGCAAACGCAGGGTGCGGCTGTGCATCTTCAGCAAGATCAGCTTCAATGCCGCCCTCGCTCCATTGCAGAGGAAGCGTGGTTATCAATCCCAATGTCGGTTTCGGGCCATCCTGCGTTGGCTGGGTGAAGGCATATGCCAAAATCGACGACAGCAGCAGCACCGCAAGGGCGAGCAGCAGCAAAAGCGGCCGCTTTTTGCCGCCGGTTCGAACACCGAAATCTGTCATGGTGGTTATTGCGGCCGCGTCGCGGGTGCAGACTGAGCGCGGGGCGGTGTGGCGCTCATGGGCCGTGTGCCGGTCGCCGGCTGCGAAGCGCTCTCATCCTTGGCCACAGGGGTCACGCCCAATTCGGCCAAAGGTTCGTCAGGCGTTTCGTCCTTGGCTTCGGTCATTGGCCTCGCATCGATTGTCCCCGGCGTTTGCGGGCTATCGCTGACACGGTCGAGGACCATCGTCGCCAAGGTTACGAACAGCAGCACCACCACCAGACCGACCACGCCGACCTGAATGCGTTGAATTGCGGATTGCCTTTGTTCAACCAACTGCGATCTCCTGAAAACCGTAGCCCTTATTATCGCGCTGTACTGTCCATTTGCCAAGGCATCGGGTCAAGATTTTTGCTCCGCATCCATTCGGGATTATAAAGCGTCGACAGATATCGGAAACCGGTATCGCACAAAATCGTGGCAATACGCGCATTTGGCCCCAGCTGCTTGCCCAAGGCGACAGCTCCGGCGACGTTAATACCTGAGGACAATCCAAGGCAAAGCCCCTCCTCCGCCAACAAACGCCGGACCCAAATGAGCCCTTCTTCGTCCGATATCCGGAATTGTGTATCAATCGGCGCGCCATCCAGATTTGCGGTGATGCGTCCCTGCCCAATACCTTCGGCAACCGAACTGCCTTCGGAGCTTAATTCACCATTGGCATAATAATTATACAGCGCGGCACCATGCGGATCAGTCAAGGCGATGGTGACATTTTCATCCTTCGCCTTCAGGCCAAGCCCCACGCCAGCGATGGTGCCGCCAGTCCCTGCGGCACAGGTAAAACCATCAACCCGGCCATCCATTTGCGCCCAGATTTCTTCAGCCGTTGTTTCGATATGCGCGCGGCGGTTGGCGATGTTATCAAACTGGTTTGCCCACACTGCATTGTCGGTTTCTTCGGCCAAGCGGCGCGATGTGTGCACGAAATGCCCGGGGTTCGAATACGGCGCGGCAGGGACTAGAACAAGTTCAGCGCCGAGTGCGCGCAACGTGTCCTTCTTCTCCTGACTTTGCGTTTCGGGCATGACGATAATCGTCTTATACCCAAGCGCATTGGCAACCAGCGCGAGGCCGATGCCCGTGTTACCCGCGGTCCCTTCAACAATCGTGCCGCCGGGCCGCAACAGCCCCTGCCGTTCAGCATCGCGTACGATGTACAAAGCAGCGCGGTCCTTCACCGACGCGCCTGGATTGGCAAATTCGCACTTGCCAAAGATGTCGCATCCCGCAGCCTCGCTAGGGCCCTTCAGGCGTACCAGCGGAGTGTTGCCGATCAAATCGAGTGTAGAGCCAAGCATGTTCATATCCAGGATAGCTAGTCGCGTTCATAGCCATCCGCAACCCGGCGTCGCGAGACAAGCAGTCTTGAACGCTGCGTTGATTGGCTAAAACCTGTCGGTCATCGCAGCATGGGAATAGGGTATTGATATACTATATCATATCCCTTATACAGTCTCAAAGTCGCCAAATGCCTGACAGGATCAATGTAATCCCATGAAAATCCCTCGCTTTCACGTTTTCGCCGCCAGCATGACTGCTTTATCCATCGCGTTATCGACGCCCGCTTATGCGCAGCAGACGAATAGCACCGGCAGTTCCGAAGCAACGCCGCAGACAGATGATTTTCATGGCGCCGAAGAAATCGTTGTCACTGCGCCTTATGTTGAGCGGCTCGATATTCTCTCCGGAACGTCTGCCGTATCGGGCGAGATGTTGGCTGAAAAAACCCGTGCGCAATTGGGCGACATTCTTTCCAGCCTACCCGGCGTATCGGCGACAAGCTTTTCGCCCGGTGCATCGCGGCCAGTGTTGCGCGGATATCAGGGCAACCGCGTTGCCGTGTTGACCGATGGCATCGGCAACATTGACGCATCGAACACCTCTGCCGATCATGCTGTCACCATTGATACCCTGACCGTCGAACGGATCGAAGTGCTCCGCGGCCCGGCGGTCCTGCTCTTTGGCGGTCAAGCCGTTGGCGGCGCGGTCAACGCGCTCGACAAGCGCATCCCGCGTTCAATCCCTGACGAGGCAGTGCATGTCGATGCGCTTGCTGGCTATGGCAGCGCCGCGCGCGATTGGTCCGGCGGGGCGTCAATTGACGTGCCACTGACTGACCGGGTCGTGGTCCATCTCGATGGCAGCTACCGCACAAGCGACGATCTGCGCACCGGTGGATATATCCTTTCGCCATCATTGCGCGCAGAAGTTCTTGATTTCGCGAACGAAGAAGCAAGCGAAGGCAATCTGGACGAGGCCGCAGAAGCGCGCGCATTGGCTGACCAAAGCGGCCGCATTCCAAACAGCGCAGTCAAAAGCTGGACCGCAGCGGGCGGCATCGCGTTTATCGACGACGGCGGCAATATGGGCCTGTCGTACAGCATATATGACACCAATTACGGCATCCCTGCCCGCCCCGGCACCACGCATGCACATGGCGGCGGCGAGGAAGTACCTGTCACCATTGGCCTGCGGCAATATCGTTTCGATTTCCGCGGCGAAGTTGATTTAGGCGAAGGCTTGTTCGACAAGCTGCGCCTGCGTGCCGGTTATGCCAATTACAGCCACACCGAATTTGAAGGCGACGAAATCGGCACCGTTTTCAACAGCCAGGGTATCGAGGCCCGCGCCGAATTCATCCAAAATGATCGCGGTGGTTGGCGCGGTGCAAGTGGCGTCCAATATCAAACCCGCGATTTGGAGGCAATTGGCGCGGAAGCTTTCGTGCCGCCAAACAAGAACCGCCAATATGGATTGTTCACGTTGCAGGAATTCACGGTCGGCAATCTGGATGCCGAAGTTGCGTTCCGCTTTGACACCGCAGAGTTGCGTGCGGACACACTGGGTATCAGCCGGTCGTTCAACAATTTCTCCGGCGCTTTTGGCCTTGGCTATCATATTGGTGATTTGAAAATTGGTGCGAACATTTCACGCACCGGACGCGCGCCTGCGGTCGAGGAATTGTTTTCCAACGGTCCGCATATTGCGACTCAGGCTTTTGAAGTCGGCGACCCGTTGCTGAAAAGCGAGCGTGCTTGGAACGGTGAGCTCTACGCGCGCTATGATACGCCGGGTGCAGCGTTCAGCGCCACGTTGTACACCAACCGGTTCGACAATTTCATCTACGAAGCGGAAACAGGCTTGGTCGAAGATGACTTGCCCGTGTTCCAATATTTCCAGAATGACGCCAAGGTTTGGGGTGTCGAGTTTCAGGGATCAAAAGACGTGGCCAGCTTTGGTGATGTTGACCTGAAAGTCGATGCCGTTGCCGATTACACACGAGCGAAAATCTCCGCTGGTGCTGGCAATGTCCCCCGCATCCCGCCCTTGCGTTTGTTGGGCGGTGTTGAACTGAACAGCGCGCGCTTTGACTTGCGCGGTGAAGTCGAATGGAGCGACGACCAGACCAAAACTGCGCCCTTCGAATCGCCGACCGATGGCTTCACCTTGGTCAATGCGACTGCGACATGGCGTCCATTTGGCAACAATCGCAACATAGCCTTCATCGCATCTGCCAACAATATTTTCGATGTTGTCGCCCGCCGCTCGGCATCATTCACCAAAGATTTTGTTCCACTGTCAGGGCGCGATTTCCGTTTGTCCGCCCGCGTCAGTTTCTAACGGTAAGCAACCGTTCATGAATGCGGTTGCATCGAATGCCTGCGAAATCAAACGGGAGAATATCATGCGTAAGGTAACTATTTTCGTCCTCATGTCAGCAGCATTGCTGGTGTCAGCATGCAACACGGTCAAGGGCCTTGGCCGCGACATCGAATCGGTGGGTCAGGCCGGCGACCGCGCGACCTGAAGCGCGCGCATTCGGAACATAGTGCAGCATCGCTTGTTGTTGTTTGGGGTCTGTATTTTCAGACACGAACGATGGAGAATAGCATGCGCAAATTTGCAACGATCATTCTGCTTTCGGCCTCTTTGCTGGCTGCGGCCTGCAACACGGTCAAAGGCGTAGGCGAAGATATTGAATCAGTCGGCGAAGCTGGCGATCGCGCTATCTAATGACGGGATAATCTTTCCTACATTTGAAAGATTATTTCCTACAAATACCGGACGCGCAGATGCTGCGTTCAAAAGGGGGACGGCCGGCGCGGAAGCGCTGGTGCGTGCTTCCGGCTGATGGCGTTGGTTGATTAAGGCCCGCTTGTT
>JBKBTH010000165.1:0-4931 GCA_046290915.1 Sphingorhabdus sp. | reverse complement strand
GCCAAATATTTTCCACCCGAAACCAAATCGGCCATGGACGTGTTGGTTAAAAATGTCCTTTCCGCGATGGGCCGCCGTATCGATGGCCTCAGCTGGATGCAGCCCGAAACGAAAGTTAAGGCCCGCGAGAAGCTTGCCAATTTCACCACGAAAATCGGCTACCCTGACCGCTGGAAAGATTATTCAAATCTGAAAGTCGTGCGTGGCGATTTGTTTGGCAATGACTTGCGCTCAAACCAATGGGGCTTTGACGACAATATGTCGAAGCTTGGCCAGCCCATCCGCCGGTGGGAATGGGGCATGTTGCCGCAAACGGTGAATGCCTATGCCAACTTTGGGATGAACGAAATCGTCTTTCCCGCTGCCATTTTGCAACCACCGTTCTTTGATGCAAAGGCCGATCCAGCCATCAATTATGGCGGGATCGGCGCCGTAATCGGACATGAAATCAGCCACCATTTCGATGATCAGGGCGCCAAATATGACTCAACTGGAAAGCTGGCCGATTGGTGGACCGAAAGCGATGTGAAAGCTTTTGAAGCCGCTGGTAAAAAGCTGATCGCGCAATATGACGCGTACAAGATTTTTCCGGATGCTTCGGTGAAGGGTGAATTCACCTTGGGCGAAAATATTGGAGACCTTGCCGGCCTGACGATTGCTTACGACGCATATCGCACCTCGCTGAATGGCCAAGAGCCGCCAGTGATCGACGGAATGACGGGTGATCAGCGCTTTTTCCTTGGTTGGGCGCAAGTATGGCGCCGCAATTATCGTGAAGCCAATTTGCGTCAGCGGTTAATTACCGATCCACATAGCCCGTCGGAACAACGGGCTTGGGTCGTTCGCAATCTTGACAAATGGTACGATGCGTTCCAGCCGAAAGCAGACGGAAAATTGTACCTCAAACCTGAGGACCGCGTTCGCATCTGGTAAGGAACCGCTTTGAATAAATTATCCCCGCCACCTCAATTCCAGATGTTTGGCGGGGATAATGATCAGCCCGCCAAGCTGGATGTGCGTCAGGTGGCGGTTTTGTGCCTCGCGACTTTATTGTCGCTCGCGATATTGTGGTTTTCGACAGGCGATATCATTCTCGTTGGATCTTGCGCCGCGGTGATCATCGCAGCGGGTGCGTTAATCAACTTTTTCCGGAATACCCGCTCGGTTGAAGAGGTCGTCAATGTCGCGCAGCCTGACTGGTCCATTACGCACGCAGCAGCGCAGCTCAGCATCGCCGCGATAGCCATCAGCGATCGGGCTGGCCGGCTGGTGTGTGCAAATGACCATTTCACCAAAGCGTTCCCTGGGCTGAGGGCGCCACCCGATCTGGGTGTCGATGAATCAAGCCAGTCTCTAATGGTGGCGGCTGGTCGCGCTGCCTGGCGCGATGGCAGTGCGCAGATTGACACCATAACCAAGGATGAGCGCGCGTTCAGCGTTAGAGTGGCGCGCGCAGGCGCTGCAGACGAATATCTGCTATGGAGGCTTTCGCCCATTGAGCGGCTTGCCATCGAAGGTCGCGCAATTGAGCTGATTACCGGCCGCATCGGTCGCGCCATGTCCAGCAGCGGTGTTATGGCTGTCGCGGTTGGTCAAGACGGCCGCGTTCGCGCAGCAAACGCCGCCTTTGCCTTGCGCGCGACCGGCACGGATCACGATCCCATCACTGGCCGTTCATTTGCCGATTATGTACGGATGGACGACAAGGGCAGCGTCTTTTTCGAACGCGAAGGACGCCGCGGGCTGCCGATTCGGCTTTTGCATGTGCCGTTGAACGAAGATAACGTCGAAGGCGCAGCATTGCTGCTCGCAGTGGATGAAGAGGGGGCAAAGGTCGAGCGCGGCCTCGCACTGGCACATGTGGAGCAATTGCTCTCTACGCTACCATTGGGACTTGCGCTGGTCGATCGCGATGGCCGGTTCTTGTTCGCCAATGACGCATTTGCGCGCGTGCTGGACGTTGAGCCGACGAAATTGCCGCCTTATCCCGGTGACCTGGTCATTGCCGAAGACAAAGGCGCGGTTCTGGATAGCATCCGTCGCTATGGCAGTGGTTCCATGACGTCAGGCGACATCGCCATTCGGTTGAAAGAACGACCCGATGAAGTGATTGCGCTTTCCATTGCTGGCGTGCGCGGGCTTGGCGATGCAGCAGTGTTGCTTGGGCTTAAGGATAATAGCGAAGAGATCACGTTAAAGCGGCAAGTCGCCCAGCAGACCAAGATGGAGTCAATTGGGCAGCTTGCAGGGGGTGTTGCGCATGATTTCAACAACATCCTGACCGCTATAATCGGATATTGTGACCTCATGTTGTTGCGGCATCAGCCAGGCGATGGCGATTATGACGATATCCAGCAGATAAAAAACAATTCAAATCGCGCGGCGAGCCTAACGCGCCAGTTGCTGGCATTTTCGCGCCAACAGACATTGCGTCCCCAGATATTACAACTGGCGAATGTCGTTGCTGATGTATCGAGTCTGCTGAAGCGGCTGCTTGGCGAGACGGTGCGGCTTGAGGTCCATCATGGCCGCGGCGTTGGCGCCGTGCGGGCTGATCCAGGGCAACTTGAACAGGTGATCATCAACCTTGGCGTGAATGCGCGCGACGCGATGCCAAAGGGCGGTGTGGTGCACATCAGCACAGCCGCTGTCAGTCAGCAGCAAGTCGTCGCCATGGGAAGCGAAACACTGCCTATCGGAGATTATGTCCAATTGTCGGTCGAGGACAGCGGTGTCGGTATTCCCAAAGAAAATCTATCCAAGATATTCGAACCCTTTTTCACCACAAAGGAACTGGGCAAGGGTACCGGGCTGGGCCTCTCGACCGTTTACGGCATCGTCAAGCAGTCCGGCGGTTTCATTTTTGCAGACTCGAAAATTGGCGAAGGAACGCGCTTCGACATCTTCTTTCCGGTTCATCTGGGCGAGGTACCTGTTGTCGAGAGCGGCAAAAAGGAATTCTACAAGCCAAAGGATTTGTGGGGCAGCGGCCGTATTTTGATCGTCGAGGATGAAGACATGGTGCGTGCCGTCGCAGAACGCGCGCTGGTGCGGCAGGGTTATGTTGTCGAAACCGCGAGCGATGGCGAGCAGGCGCTCGAGCTTTTCGCAAGCGGCAAGTTATATGATCTGGTGGTTTCCGACGTGGTTATGCCCAATATGGACGGCCCGACCATGGCGCGCAATCTGCGCGAGACGTACGGCGACATTCGTCTGTTGTTTATGTCAGGCTATGCCGAGGAGCAGCTACGGGAGACCATCAGTCTCGACAATGTGTCGTTTCTGCCTAAACCGTTCTCGGTCCAACAGATTGCCGAAGCGGTCCATGATGCGCTTGCGAAAGCCGATTAGATTAGTTATTGAAAATCAACGTATAAATAAATTTGTTCCGCTCTTGTTCTTTTGGAACAGAAGGTGTACATACTGACTGTTCCGGATGATATTCCGGAACAGGCATGACGCTAAAGGAGTGGAAAAATGGCAGCAAGTCTTAAAATGGTCGATGGGAATCAGGCAAACGGTATGAAAAGTTCGGAACGTGAAAAGGCTCTAGAAGCTGCGCTTGCGCAGATTGATCGCGCTTTCGGTAAAGGCTCGGCGATGAAGCTGGGCAGCCGTGAGGCAATTGCTATTGATGCAGTGTCTACGGGCTCGCTCGGTCTCGATATTGCGCTCGGCATTGGCGGCCTGCCTAAGGGACGAGTCATTGAAATTTACGGACCAGAAAGCTCGGGGAAGACCACGCTGACCTTGCATGCAATTGCAGAGGCACAGAAGGCGGGCGGTACGGCTGCGTTTATCGATGCAGAACATGCGCTTGATCCAGGCTATGCGAAGAAGCTGGGTGTCGACATTGACAACCTCATTGTGTCGCAGCCCGACACCGGTGAGCAAGCGCTCGAGATTGCAGACACATTGGTGCGTTCGAACGCCGTGGACATTTTGGTTATCGACTCGGTTGCCGCACTTGTGCCGCGCGCCGAAATCGAGGGCGAAATGGGTGATAGCCATGTAGGCTTGCAAGCACGTTTGATGAGCCAAGCACTTCGCAAGATTACAGGTTCGATCAGCCGGTCGAATTGTATGGTTATCTTCATCAACCAAATCCGCATGAAAATCGGTGTGATGTACGGTTCACCGGAAACAACCACCGGCGGCAACGCATTGAAATTCTATGCGTCGGTGCGTTTGGATATTCGCCGCATTGGCCAGATTAAGGCAGGTGAGGATATTGTCGGCAACACGACTCGTGTGAAGGTTGTGAAGAACAAGGTGGCGCCGCCCTTTAAACAGGTTGAATTTGACATCATGTATGGTGAAGGCATCTCCAAAACCGGAGAGCTTCTCGATCTTGGTGTGAAGGCCGGAATTGTCGAAAAGTCCGGCAGCTGGTTCAGTTATGACTCAATCCGTATTGGGCAGGGTCGTGAGAATTCAAAGACTTATCTCAAGGAAAATCCTGAAGTCGCGGCGCGGTTGGAAGCTGCTATTCGCGGCAAAACCGAAGAGGTTGCTGAAGTCCTGATGACGGGACCTGACGCGGATGACGACGTTTAAAAAATATACGAACAAGCGCGGCCTTGCCTGAGGCCGCTGCTTTCGACCCGCCCTGGTCCACCCCGGGGCGGGTCATTTTGTATGGCTGCCGCGTGCAGCCATTTGGAGTCGATGGCGCTTCTTGCGGCTGACTTCTTGACAGGCGGGTTGGCTACGCCACAACAGCGCCGATGACTCTACAGATTCACTTGATCGGCTTACCGACAGACCAAAACAGTTCGTTCGAGCGTGGCGCGGCAGCTGCACCGGCAGCTATTCGCAATGCATTATTCAGCGACCGGGGTAACCTGTCGACCGAGTGCGGCCTGGAAATCGGGACCGACATTAGGTTGATCGATTGCGGCGATGTGCCGCTTTTGGATATTGATACCGCG
>JBKBTH010000164.1:0-4931 GCA_046290915.1 Sphingorhabdus sp. | reverse complement strand
GCGAAAACGCCGCCAATCGGCACGCCAGAAGCGTCCGAACAAATGGTAGCGACGAAATTTTGGATGGAAGCTGACGACGAGGGCCATGACACCAAACTGCACGACATTTGTGATCGTACTACCAATGCCCGCCCCCAAAAGCCCCAATTGCGGCAATCCGAAGTTGCCAAGGATGAGGCCGTAGTTAACGACGGCATTTAACAGAACCGCGCCGCACGCCACGATGGTTGCCCAGATTGGCTTTTCCAGCGCAGCGACAAAATTGCGCAGAACCAGAAACCCGAGGAAGGGCAATATAGACCACATATAAGCGCGCACGAATATTGCGGCGTCAGCAGCGAGATCAGCTTTCTGGCCCGTCGCGATCAGGATCGCTTCGGCATTCCATAAAAATGCCCACACCGGCAGTATGACTGTGCAGCACACCCAAAGACCCTGACGAAACGTCCGCCGAATATCGCGCACCGAATGCGCCATGCGGCCCTTTTCCGAAGCCATCATCGGCGCCGTCGCGGTAATTAAACCCATGCAGAAAATGGCGCAGAAAATTGCGAGATTATGCCCCAACGCTCCCGCGGCCAACTCACGCGGCCCAAGCCAGCCAAGCAATATGACGTCCGTAACGCCAATCAGCATCATGGTCAGGTTCGACAAGATCATCGGCCACGCAAGCACCAAAGTCGCGCGAAGCTCATCGCGCCATGGGGTTTCGTCTTTGATTGAAAGTGCCGCTGTGATCATGGGCGGCGCGATAGCGAACCATGGGTCCACATGCCACTACAGTTTAGTTGGTTTTAACGCTTTCGAGCTAAATCATCTGAATGAATGCCATCAGCAAAATTGACTCTGCGGCGATTGACTGGGCCGGCTGCGTGCATTGGTCCAACGATCTACCTTATCGCATGATAGTTCCCTGCCGTCTTCACGCGGCGGACGGACCGATGCTTTATCAAGTAGCTGGAAGTGCAAATTCAGCATGCGGAGCGGAAAGAGCACTACGGATCGCCATGAAAGTTCATGGCGGTTGTTGTGCCTATTGCTCGGCAAAGTTCAAGGCGAATGAAGCAGACAAAAACTGGACGATCGACCACGTAGAGCCTGTCGCTCTAAACGGTACTAATCATCTAGAGAATCTGGTGATTGCTTGCTCGCCTTGCAATCGCAAAAAAGGTCACCAACCAATCGATAGTTTTAATCCCAAAGCTGCCGAAGAGTGGCTGATTGCGGTGCGGGCCCAAATCGATGCCCGATTACAGCGGCTGAAGTAGTTCCTTACTCCGCCGCCTTCGCCACCCCAACCAAAGCAGGCCGCAGCAAGCGGTCCTTGATCATGTATCCCGCCTGCATTTCTGCAACGATGGTGCCAGGTGCATCGTCTGCACTTGGAATTTCAACCATCGCCTGATGCTGGTTCGGATCAAGCGGCATGCCCATTGCGGCGATGCGGGTGATGCCGTTTTTGGCAAAGACGCTGTCCAGTTCGCGGCCAGTCGCCTCAAGACCAATGACCAGCCCCTTCATCGACTCGCTTTCGCGCATTTCGGCGGGGATAGCTTCCAGTGCGCGCGCCAGATTGTCGGACACTGACAGGACGTCGCGGGCGAAGCCAGTTGCGGCATAAGCGCGTGCATCTTGCGCTTCCTTTTCCATACGGCGACGCACATTTTGGGTTTCTGCCTGTGCATACAGAACTTCCTGCTGCGCGGTGGCGAGCGCGTCTTGAAGCGCGACGATTTGGGCATCGACGGCATCGGTTGCCTCTGAAACGCCTTCCTTCATATGCTCTGGCACGCCTTCAAGTTCCTTTTCTGCCGCTGCATCTGCGGATCCTGTGTTTTTGTCAGTCATAACCTAATTAACCCATGATTGTCGCGACGCTGATGCCGCCTGTTGCTTTGCGCATATAGAAACCAATTCGGTTTCATCAAGCCGTGCGTCACTTTATTAGCCGGCTGAGTGCCTGCGCCGTGAAATCAACCATCGGCACAATGCGGGCGTAATTCAGCCGCGTCGGACCAATGACGCCTACGACGCCCACTACCTTGCCGCCTGCCTCGCGATAGGGCGCCGCAATGACTGAGGAGCCCGAAAGCGAGAACAGATTATTTTCCGATCCAATAAAGATCCGCGTCGATTGCGCATCGCGTGCGCTATCCACCAGCCGCGCGATTTCTTCTTTGCTCTCCAATTCGTCAAGCAACTGGCGCACCCGATCAAGGTCAGCGGCGGCAGCGTCATCAATGAGGTTGGACTGTCCGCGGACAATGAGCACCGGTCGGTCGTTCGCATCGAGCGACCATATGGCCAGTCCGTCGCGCACAAGCTTTTGGCTTGCGACATCGAGCTCGGCCTGCTCCGCACGAATTTCGCGATCGAGATGCTCAAGCGCCTCGGAAAGGGTCAAACCGGACAAGCGGGCCGAGATATAATTGGATGCCTCAACCAGCACGGAATCGGTCACGGCAGGATCAATCACGACCAAGCGGTTTTCAACGCTGTTGTCCGACCCGACCATGATGGCCAACACCTGCGTCGGCGACAGGCGCGCGAAGTTGAATGCCTTCAGCACAGCATCGCGTTTCGGCACGAGCACGATACCGGCACAGGCCGATAGCCCCGACAAGACCGACGTTGCCGCCGTTAGCGCTTCTTCAATTGGCCCCTCGCCCATGATTTGGGATTCAATCGCACGTCGTTCTTCCATTGACGGTTCAGCCGACTGCATCATGCCGTCAACAAAAAGACGCAAACCGCTTTCGGTTGGCACGCGTCCGGCGCTGGTATGTGGTGATGCAAGCAACCCTGCCTCTTCCAAATCCTGCATCACATTTCGGATGGACGCCGGCGACAAATTAAGGCCAGCAAATTTGGATAGCGTTCGCGATCCCACCGGCGCACCATTGTCCAAATAGCTTTCAACCACCATCCGGAAGATGACGCGCGTGCGGTCGTTCAGTTCGTTGATCGGAATTTGGGTCACGTCTGCTGATGTAGCGCAGCGCGCTTGCAAAGCAAGCGGGGCAAGCTATTGCGGCCTTCAACCCATTATCAGGAGACTATCATGCGTCCATCAGGCCGTGCGCCAGACGAAATGCGCGCCATTTCGATTGAAACCCATTTCACAAAGCATGCCGAGGGCAGCTGCCTTATTTGCTTCGGCGACACCCGCGTGCTTGTCACCGCGAGCGTTGAAGACCGCATTCCGCCATGGTTGCGCGGCAAGGGTGAAGGTTGGGTCACGGCGGAATATTCCATGCTGCCACGCGCGACGCACACCCGCAGCCAGCGTGAAGCCGCGAAGGGCAAGCAGTCCGGTAGAACACAGGAAATTCAGCGCCTTATTGGCCGTTCTTTGCGCTCGGTCGTAGACATGAAAAAGCTTGGCGAACATCAGATCACGATCGATTGTGACGTGTTGCAGGCAGATGGCGGAACACGGACCGCAGCCATATCAGGCGCGTGGGTCGCACTGCGGCTTGCTGTTGACGGGCTCCTCGCATCTGGCGCGATCAAGGAAGACCCAATCAGCGGCCGCGTAGCTGCCATCAGCTGCGGTATCGTCAACGGTACGCCAGTGCTTGACCTTGATTATATCGAAGATTCGAGCGCCGATGCAGATGCGAACTTCGTCCTTATTGAGGGCGGACAAATCGCGGAAGTTCAAGCGACTGCCGAAGGTGCGACCTATGATGAAGAGAGCCTGCTGCGCTTGCTACGTCTCGCACGGATGGGCACCGACCGTATTTTCGCTGTTCAAGCGGATGCGGTGAAGTAACCGCATTTGGTATTTTAATCTGCAATGTCATTCCCGCGAAAGCGGGGATGACAATATGGTTCAGGGCAACAATGTATGACTCATCGCAAACTGCAACCCGGCAAGCTTGTCATCGCCAGCCACAATGCAGGTAAGGTGCGGGAAATCCGCGCTTTGCTTGCGCCGTTCGGTATCAAACCGGTTTCAGCAGGTGAACTTGGCTTGCCTGAGCCCGAAGAGACAGGGACAAGCTTCGCCGAAAATGCGCTGCTGAAAGCGCATGCCTCGGCCCAAGGATCCAGCCTGCCTGCCTTGGCTGACGATAGCGGCCTGTGTGTCGCTGTGCTTGGCGGCGCGCCTGGCGTCTACACGGCGGACTGGGCAGAAAAGCAGTGGTTCGAGGGCGGACCGGGGCGCGACTGGTATATGGCGATGGGCAAAGTCGAAGGAAAGCTGGTCGAACTTGGTCCAGATACCGACCGAAGCGCATACTTCATCTGCACCCTCGCCCTCGCTTGGCCAGATGGTCATCAAGAAGTCTTCGAAGGCCGCGTGCAAGGAAGCCTGACATGGCCACCGCGTGGCACATTGGGTTTTGGTTATGATCCGGTCTTCGTGCCAACCGACCGAACGCAGACCTTCGCTGAACTGGACCCGGCTGAAAAACATGCGATGAGCCACCGTGCGGATGCGTTCCACAAATTGGTTGAGGCCGTTTTTTGAGCACGCCGCTCGCCCTTTATATCCACTGGCCCTTTTGCATTTCCAAATGCCCTTATTGTGACTTCAACAGCCATGTCCGCGAAACGGTAGATCAAGACGCGTGGTGCGCAGCCTTGCTGGCGGATATGGCCCATGAAGCGGCACTAACGCAGGGACGCCATCTCAGCTCGATATTCTTCGGTGGCGGCACACCATCGCTTATGCCGCCTGCGACAGTCGCCGCTTTGATTGATGCCGCCGCACAGCATTGGGGCTTTGCCGCCAATATCGAGATTACACTTGAGGCGAACCCGTCCTCGGTTGAAGCATCGCGCTTCGCGGACTTGGCAAAGGCCGGCGTGAATCGCGTATCGCTTGGCCTTCAATCGCTTGACGATGCGGCCTTGGCCTTTTTGGGGCGGGCGCATTCGGTTGCGGAAAGCCTCGATGCTCTTGCCATCGCGCAACAGCATTT
>JBKBTH010000163.1:0-4937 GCA_046290915.1 Sphingorhabdus sp. | reverse complement strand
TGCCCGTCCAGCGGCGCTCGTTCCGCTGGCCGCAGCGCGGCGCAAGACCGAAACACAGCGGCTTGCGCGGATTGCGATGCGCCGCCTGATGGGCATCGCTGATCCTGACCCGATCCTCGCGGAAATAGAAGCTGAGTAGAGGCTGCCCCAATCAAGTCTTCTTGGGGTTAAACCAGATGGGCGATGAATAAGCGCGCTCCTGCGCTTTTACTTGCGTTCCGGGAAGCAACTTTGCCCCATAACGCACGACATCGAATAGCACCCATCGCGGCGTCGGAATTTCCATCACGCGCACATAATAGAACGCTCGAATAGACGAATTAAACTCAGGGTCGGTCCATATCGTACGCAGTTCCGGATCACCAATGCTGTTGGTGTAGCTTGCCTTTGCGATATTGACGGTGTCACCCACGGGCGTAAGCTTCCCATTGGCGCTTTTGGTGCGTTTGTCGGCATCTGCCCAGACAACATCGAAGACTTTCTCTTGTAGTGCACCTGATGCGTTGACCCAGCCTTTGACAACCTGAACGCGATCTAGGTTCGCGCCCATCGGGTCTTTGAGTGCGGAGATCATGAATTTGGGCGCACCACCGCTGCCGGGCTTTAAATCTGCGCCCATCGGCACACCGCGCGCATAGCCTGCCTTGACCCAGTCGCGTGTGAATTCATTCTCGGCAAAGTCCCAGCCGCCAAAGAAACGCAGCGTTATGCGCGGCCCTGTCGTGGCATACACCTCACGCCTTGTCATGGCATCGAAAATGGCTGCGCGCGTATTTGCTGTGGCCCAAACCGCTGCATATCCGCCGGCGAGATAGTGCCAGCCAAAGCGGCCCGTTGTGTTGCCCAGATTCTGTGCCTGGCTTGCGCGCTGTGCATTTGGTTCACCGCTCGAATGCTTGCCGAAAAAGTTATTTTCATCGGCGGTCGCAAGACTTGTGTGGCTATCGGTGGAACCGATCACCCCGAATTTATAGGGATTCACGCCAGTGCGTGCCTCAATCGCAAGCCCGCGTTTCAAAGCCTCACGAATATACTCACCAGCATAATCCTGATTCTTTTTCTTCTGCTGCATCGTCAGGTTGCCGAGTTCCCAACCCGCCGTACCAAAGCCTGCAAATTCGTCATTCGGTGACAGAAATGGATGCGATTCGCTGTCGCCCTTTATCTGCGTGATTTCCGTCACCGGTTCCCGCGCAGCGCGTCGTCTGGCATATTCTGCCGTCATCGGGCCGCCATCGGGGCCAACCAGTTCAAACATTAGGCCATTGGACACGTTGCTATTATGCGGAATGGCCAACACCTTGCCGCCTGTGACCTTTTCATAATTGTCCATGTAATCCCACAGCTGGCTAACAGGCGTGTCGCCTTGGCCGGGATCATAGGGAAGAACCGTGTCGGTCCGGCTTTTGCCATCGCGGAACATGACGACGCGGTGCAAATTGTTGCCACCGGGCATGAGCGTATATTCAAAGCCCATGAAGGCAGTGAACTTTCCGGGTTCATTATATCGCTCGACGAGCGTGCTATGGCCTGTCCAGATGCTGGTCGTCGTTTTCCGCTGCCGTTCAGGGTCTGTCAGAGCGGCGGGAAGATCATTGCGGCCAACCCGGTCGATCAGCTCGGCGGTCGCACGTTGCATGCCCTCCGGTCCCTTATGCATTTCGGTATGCCAACGCTTGAGCGTGGGGTCGCGGACTAGAAATCCAGGTGCGTCGTAGAGGGTTTTGGTAGCGCCCAAGCCGCCGGAGTGGTCGGCTATCACCAGAAAGTCCAGCGGGCGTTCGAGCTTGGCTTTCATCCCGCCGGTCGACGTTACTTCTTCACCACGCGCAAAACGCAGCGCATCTTCAGGCCCAAGCTTTACCCCAAAACCGAAGGCGTCGATCGAATTGGCCGTATGCAAATGGGTGTCACCCCATAAAAGCTTATCGGCGGGGCCGGTGGTTACTTCGCTGTCCGATGATAGTTGCGCGGTGCGCGAGTCATCCATGATGCTCTTTTCGCGATATTGCTGCCAACCGTATGTCAGCCCGGCGCCGACCGCCACCACAGCCACCGTGCCCAAAATTATGTTGCGCAATTTCGCCATTATATATTCTCCCCGCCGCGAAAATGCGTCGGAAAACAGGGCAGGTCAAGTGCACCTGCAGCGACATCAAAATGACGCTACGTCATCGGTTGCTTGATGCTCCAGATAAAGCTGGATGGCTGCTGACCATCGAATTCGGACAAGCCAATTTTCTGATTTTCGGCACCGGCGATGGATTCTGCACAATAGGTACCGAACAACCGATCCCATATCGACAAGGCAAAACCATAGTTACTTTTTTGCTCGGTAACGGCGACACTGTGATGCACCAGATGCACATCAGGCGTTATGAAAAAGACGCGCAGTATCCGGTCGATATTCTTGGGCAACCGTATGTTACTATGGTTGAACAGCGCATTGGCATTAAGCCACAGTTCAAACGCCAGCGCCACGATGACTGGCACACCCAATATAGCGACGATAGCGGATTTATAAATCGTCGATACGATCAATTCGAACGGATGAAATCGCAATGCGGTGGTGACATCGAGGTCTCTGTCGCTGTGATGTACTGCATGCATCGGCCAGAGAAATGCAAACCGGTGCATAGCAAAATGCTGAAACCATATGGCGAAGTCGAGAAGGATGAAGGCCAGTAACCCCTCTGCCCACAGGGGCAAGTTTAAGAGGTTCAGCGCGCCGAACTGGTGCGTATTTGCCCATGTCGCAGCTACGCCCACGACCAGAAAAAACGACATCAACCTGCCGACAACGGCGTTGGTCGCAAAGAATAAGGCATGCGTCCGCCACCGCGGATAGCGGCCCAAAACTAAAGGGCGGCGTGGCCAGATTGTTTCGGCGCTAGCCAATAGACAGAGCAGCAAAGCGGGGATAGCTATTGCGTATATACCAAGCCCCGCTTCGACCATGCGCGTTATGCCTCCGCCGCTTCCAGGAACGGATAGTCCGTATATCCTTCGGCGTCGGGGGAGTACCATGTCTTGAAGTTATCAGGCGTCAATTCAGCGCCCGTGCGCAGACGTTCCACAAGATCTGGGTTACTGATATATGGGCGACCAAAGCTAATTGCGTCAGCCAATCCAGAAGCCAGATCTTCGTCTGCCAATTCGCGGGTATATTCCTGATTCAGAACCAGTGGGCCTTTGAATACCTTGCGGATTTCGGGTGAAATACGCGGCACATCGGTTTGCCCAAAGTTGCCGTAAGCCTTCACTTCGCGCAATTCCAGGAACGCGATGCCAATGTCTTGCAACGCCGCAGCTGCAGCGGTGAACAATGGCACCGGGTTGCTGTCATCCGCACCCTGTGTTTCGCCATTGGGCGACAAGCGTACCGAGGTTCGTTCCGAACCAATGGCGTCGACCACGGCTTGGGTCACTTCGCGTAACAGGCGGATGCGGTTTTCAATGGAGCCGCCATATTCATCGGTACGCAAATTCGTCTTGTCGCGCAGGAACTGGTCAATCAGATAGCCGTTGGCAGCGTGGATTTGTACACCATCAAAACCGGCAGCCATCGCGTTTTTAGCGGCGCTGACATAGTCCGATATTATGCGGGGAATTTCCGAAGTCTCAAGCGCGCGCGCTTCGGTATAATCCTTTTTGCCTTCTGCGGTGTGGGCATAGCCTGGCGCAGTTGTCGCAGATGCGGACACAGGCTGCGCACCGCCTAGGAAATCCGGGTGGACAAGGCGTCCCATATGCCACAGCTGCAAGATGATCCGGCCATCGGCCTTGTGTACTGCTTCCGTCACGGGCTTCCATGCTTCTACCTGTGCGTCGGACCAAATGCCGGGCGCGGATGGCCAGCCAAGGCCTTCTTGGTTGATGCCCGTTGCTTCAGCGATGATCAGGCCAGCGGTGCCACGCTGGCTGTAATATTCAGATTTCAGATCGGAAATGGGCACATGCTCGCCAACACTGCGCCCGCGCGTGAGTGGCGCCATGAGAATGCGGTTGGGTGCGGTGATGGCGCCCAGCTGGATGGGATCAAACAAAGTTGCAGTCATGCGATATCCTGTCATTAAGCGTTTCTTTGCCGCCAAGATGCGGATGAAAGTTGCAAAATGCAACGGGGGTTTATGTCGCAGAAGATTTTCCATCAGCAACCACCCAGCCTGCTGGCTTTCGCGGCTCTGCTGGCCGGGAACATCGCAATTGCTTTTGGACCATTGCTGGTACGCTTTGCCGACAGCGGACCCATTGCAACCGGGTTCTGGCGACTGGCGCTGGCCACGCCGTTTTTGTTTTTTGTCGGATATCGATTTGGTTTCCGTTTTTCCGGGCTGGGTAAATCAACGGTCTGGCTTACCATAATCGCGGGTCTGTTTTTCGGCGTTGATATCATCCTGTGGCATATTGGCATTTTCCAGACGAAAATGGCCAATGCCACCTTATTTGCGAACTGCGCCAGCCTGCTTCTTGTGGTTTACGGCGTCATCGTGGCGCGCAAAATGCCCAGCAAGTGGGAGAGCGCAGCGGTACTTTTTGCGTTTGTGGGCGCTGCACTTTTAATGGGGCAAAGCCTTGATCTATCCCCTTTGCATTTCCAGGGCGATATCTTGTCGCTTGGTGCTGGCCTTACCTATACGGTGTATCTGGTGGTCATGATGCGCGTGCGACAGAATACGGAAAGCTGGGGTGCATTGGGCATGGCCAGCGCCGTTGCTGCGGTAGTTCTTTTGGCTGCGTCGCTTTCCGCTGGGGAGCAGGTTATCCCGACAACATGGTGGCCAGTTGTGCTGCTTGCATTCTCGTCACAATTTTTCGGTCAAGGATGCCTGACCTATGCCTTGCCGCATTTTAGCCCGCTGGTGATCGGATTGGCATTGCTGCTTCAACCTGCGCTTTCCGCCGCGGCGGGTTGGCTCGCTTTTGGAGAAACGCTC
>JBKBTH010000162.1:0-4962 GCA_046290915.1 Sphingorhabdus sp. | reverse complement strand
TTTCAGCACCCGGTTGATGTGCACAGGCGTCATTCCCAACGCGTCAGCGAGGACGATTTGCGACAGCGGGAGCACGAGATGTCTGTCTCCGCCAAGACCGATATTGCGCGCCCTGAGATATAGCTCGCACATCAGATGCGCCACGCGCTCAATGCTTGAACGCCGCCCAATACTCGTAATCCACGCACGCATCGTGCCTTCGTCGATCAGCTGCGCCAAATACATGGCCTTCATCACGGACGGATGCTGGTCAAATACCGCTTCAATTGTTGGTCTGTCGATTTTGGCGACAATGCACGATGTTATTGTCTGAATGCCATGATCCATCTCGGTCAGCAGATCGACATGCAAATCACAACAGTCGCCGGGCATGAGAAATGCCAGCATCTGGCGCGCGCCATTTGGCAGGATTTTATATCGGCAGGCCCAGCCGTCCAAAACGACTAGTAAGGGGCCAGGCTTGTCGCCTTCGCGAATAAGGTCACGGCGTGCATCTACTGCCGCGGCGTTCGCCGTTGCATGATCCAATGCGGTCACAGCGGCGTCACTAAGTGCTGCCAACCGTCCGAGTTTAGTAATAAATTGATTTCCCACGGGATTACTCTCCCACATGGAAGCGTAACATGATATTGCCCAAAGTTATTATCAAATGTTGATTTAAGTAATTGCTGATATCTCTTATAAGCCTATGAGATAGTCATCGTCGGATAGTGCAAAGGCTCTGGCGGCTGAGAGATGCGTAGCGCTCTCGCCTCGACCGGAGCGTTTTCAAATGGATAAATCGAACAATGACAACGACGTAGCGAAGCACGCGTTGGAAAACGCCGATTCGCACGGCCACGCTGCGTTGCTTTTGGTGGAGAGTCTCATCCACAGCCTTGTCGATAATGACACGATCAACTCGGCTGAGGCGAAAAATGTTGTCGATATTGCGATTGATGCAACGAATGAGATTGCGGGAGAATTATCTCCGCATCCTGCGCCGCTTTTAAAATCGGCCTCGCTTCTAACCAACATTCGGCACAGCTTAGACGCCATCGACTAAGCTGCGCGCTGTTCAACTTTGCGAAGCGTCACGCTAATGTTTCGATATTTATCGAAATATCGATTGACTCTTCTTGGCTGAAATTTATTTCGAACTTCATCGAAAGGTTGAAGTTATGAAAGATATCAGCACGCAAGTGTGGGCAGTCGATGCGCTTGGTGCACTGGCCCATGAAACCCGGCTCGCCGTGTTCCGCCTGCTCGTGCAGGCCGGGCCAGAGGGTATGATTGCCGGAGCGATTGCAGAACACCAGGGTGTTCCGCCCTCCACAATGTCGCACCATCTTGGCATGTTGGAGCGCGCGGGCTTGGTTGAATCCGAACGCGAAAGCCGGCTGGTGCACTATCGAACCGACTATGCGGGCATGCGGCGACTTTTGACATTTCTGACGCAGGATTGCTGCCAAGGTGCGCCAGAAATGTGCGCCGATCTGGTCAGTGACGTCTTCTGCACGCCAAATCCAACAACGAAATCGGAGGGCTAAAATGACCGATAAAATATATAATGTCCTGTTTTTGTGCACCGGCAACAGCGCGCGTTCCATTTTGGCCGAAGCGGCGCTCAACAGGCTTGGCCAAGGTCGGTTCAAGGCATGGAGTGCCGGCAGCTTTCCAAAAGGCGAAGTGCATCCCATGGCCATCTCCGTGCTCAGTGGCATGGGGTTCGATACGAGCGAAATGCGGTCCAAAAGCTGGGATGAATTTTCGGAACCCGACGCGCCTGTGTTCGACTTCATCTTTACCGTGTGCGACAACGCAGCAGGGGAGACATGCCCGGTCTGGCTTGGCCATCCGATGACTGCGCATTGGGGAATAGAAGACCCAGCCGCGGTAGAAGGCGACGGTCAACGCGAAGCGTTTCTGCAAGCGCTGCGTTACCTCACCAACCGTATTTCACAATTTCTGGCGCTGCCCATCGAAAGCCTTGATCCGATGGCGATTAAGCAAAAGCTTGCGCAAATTGGCACTGGGCAGGGTGCAAGTGATGGAGCCAGCACGTGACCGACACGCAAAAGGGCGAACGCTTGTCATTCCTCGACCGCTATCTCACTTTGTGGATATTCCTTGCCATGGCGATTGGCGTCGCTCTGGGCTCGACGATTGACGGTCTCCCGCAAGCCATCAACAACATGTCATGGGGCAGCACAAACATTCCCATCGCCATCGGCCTCATCCTCATGATGTATCCGCCGCTCGCGCGGGTTCGCTACGACGAACTGCCGCGTGTGTTTGAAGACAAGCGCGTTCTAGCCATTTCGCTGGTGCAGAACTGGATCATCGGCCCCGTACTGATGTTCGCGCTCGCGGTTATTTTCCTGTCCGACAAGCCGGAATATATGACGGGATTGATACTTATCGGGCTTGCGCGTTGCATTGCCATGGTGATCGTCTGGAACCAGCTTGCCAAGGGCGACAACCAATATGTCGCCGCGCTTGTGGCGTTCAATTCGATATTCCAGATATTGTTTTTCAGCGTCTACGCATGGTTCTTTCTCGCATTCTTGCCGCCCATATTCGGGTTGGAAGGCAGCGTCATTCAGGTCAGTTTTTGGACGATTACCGAAGCTGTGCTCATCTATCTCGGTATCCCGTTCGTGGCTGGGTATTTGACACGCAAATGGTTGGCAAAGGCCAAGGGCGATGAATGGTACGAAAAGACTTTCCTGCCGACGATTGGCCCTATAACGCTCGTGGCGCTGCTGTTCACCATAGTTGCGATGTTCAGTTTGAAAGGCAGCGAAATTCTGACGCTTCCGGGGGATGCAATCCGCATTGCCATCCCGCTTACGATATACTTTATCGTCCAATTCTCGATCAGTTTCTTCATGGGCAAACTGATCGCCAGCGATTACCCGCGCACGACGGCGGTCGCGTTCACTGCGGCGGGCAATAATTTTGAATTGGCAATAGCTGTGGCCATCGCGGCGTTCGGCCTCGCTTCGCCGGTTGCATTCGCTGCCGTTATTGGTCCGTTAGTTGAGGTGCCTGTGCTGATATTGCTGGTCAATGTTGCATTCTGGTTCGGACGGCGATGGTTTCCGGACAGCGTACCGGCGCAAAACACATGAAAGACGATATGATGACCTTTGAGCGGCTGCGCGCGCTTTCAGACCTGGATCACTTGCCCGCCCTTAATCCCGAATTTGCGCATCGTCGTCCCGCTTTTGGGCTGGGTTCACTGGATCCACCGCCGCGCATTTTGTTGCTATACGGTTCCTTACGTGAACGGTCCTATTCGCGCCTTGTGGTGGAGGAGTCTGCGCGGCTTTTGCAATATTTCGGCTGCGAAACACGCATTTTTGACCCGTCCGATCTGCCACTGCCGGATCAGGTGCTGAATGATGACCATCCCGCAGTCGCCGAACTGCGCGCACACTCGCTGTGGTCAGAAGCGCATGTCTGGTGCAGCCCGGAACGGCATGGACAGATAACCGGCATCATGAAAACCCAAATCGATCATCTGCCGCTCGCATATAAGGGCCTGCGTCCGACGCAAGGCCGGGCACTTGCGGTGATGCAAGTCAGCGCCGGTTCCCAGTCATTCAACAGCGTCAATACGTTGCGTATCCTCGGCCGCTGGATGCGCATGTTCACTATTCCAAACCAGTCGTCGGTCGCGAAGGCTTATGAGGAATTTGACGAAGCGGGACGCATGAAACCCTCCGCATATTACGACCGCATCGTTGACGTGATTGAGGAGTTGGTGCGGTTCACAATATTGCTGCGGCCGCACGCAGACCAGTTGGTTGACCGTTACTCCGAACGCAAGGAACGCAATGAGCCTGCGGACACGCCAGTTGAAGCCGCCAACCTGACCAACCGTTAATTGGGGACATCGTCTTTTGTCGCGAAACAAATCCGATAGGTGACCCCTGCGAGTATCGCGTCGACAATTGGCGCCAGCCAGAACAGCCACAATTGCTGCAAAGCCGGAAGGCGCACGCGCGTCGGTGGCGCCCAGAATAACCAGCAGGAAACTGAAGGTAAGCACCACCTCAATGATGACGCCGGAGGTGACGTTAAACCCTCCTGGAGATAGGGTACCCATACCGTTTACTGCAAGTCCGTTTGCGCCGAGCACAAAGCCCGAAGCGCCGCTGGCGATTTATAGCAATAACAATGCCGCGATAATTGCTCCCACCAGTTGAGCCGCAACATAGGGCAGTATCTCTTTGGCTGGAAAACGGTTTGCCTACCACAATCCGATGGTGACTGCGGGGTTGAGGTGGCAGCCCGAAATATGACCAATCGCATATGCCATGGTCAGGACGGTCAAGCCAAAGGCAAGGGAGACGCCCGCCAGACCAATACCAACATCGGGAAAACCAGTTTTGTGTCGGTCACTTATCTCATTATGCCACCTTGGCTTCGAACGCCAGTGGGCTGATGCCACACATATATGAAAGGCGTCTTCGGGTGTTATAGAACCCGTCGATGTCCTGAAAG
The DNA here is from genome assembly GCA_046290915.1 of Sphingorhabdus sp. Lineage (GTDB taxonomy): Bacteria > Pseudomonadota > Alphaproteobacteria > Sphingomonadales > Sphingomonadaceae > Sphingorhabdus_B. The sequence goes on along the minus strand of JBKBTH010000162.1, from coordinate 471 downwards.
ATCGCCGCTTCTGCTTGTCGCCGGCCTACTTCTGGTTGCGAGCAGCAGCCACAAAATCGCCATTCAGCCAGTTCGCCGCCACAGCGAGACGATGGTTGCTGTCTGTCGTCACTTTATGCCTGTGCGTACGAACTGGCTTGATCCCGTTCAGCCGCATCAGCTGACCAATACGGCGCTCGCCCACAGCGAGGCCTGCCTCTTTGAGTTCCATCGTCATAGGAGGACGACCATAGCTGCCAAGGCTCAACGCATATTGCTCGCCGATATGCGCCAGCACCTTCATATCAGTCCGCGCATGTGTACCGGTCGGTTGTCCGCGCCATGAGCGATAGCCCGTTCGCTGACGCGCATGACCCGGCAAAGGGTCGCCCCGCGCCATTGGTGCCGCCAGGCATCGATAAACGCGAACCTCATGGCCTTTCCTTGGCGAAGAACCGCGTGGCCTTTTTTAGGATGTCACTCTCATCCTTC